>NZ_CDRNDK010000407.1:0-5588 GCF_977012225.1 Planomonospora algeriensis
GCGGCGCCGTACCCGCGGCTGCGGGTGCGGGCCGCGCCCGGCGGCGCCGACGACCTCCTGACCGGCCGCCTGCGGGTCCCGCTGCGCCTGGAAGCGCTCGACTCGACCGACGCCCCGGTGGGGGAGCAGCACCTGCGCCGCATCCTGTACGTCGCCCTAGAGGAGCTCGCAACCCTGCCCTCCCTCGCGGCCGCGCCGGGGCAGACGATCGTCACGCACGTCGAATCGACCTTCGGGGGCGGCCCGGTTCCCGAGGCGGACGGCCGCGGCCGCTACATCGCCACCATCACCCTGCATTGCCATGCCGGATAGCTATACGTCTGATCTTCCGGAAGAGATGCCTAAGCGTCACTATATGTGAATGAGCGATGACTCTCCCGGCCGGAATGGCTGGAAGCGCTTCCTCGGCGACTTCGCTATGGCCCTTGCCACGACATCCTTAGGCCTGGCGATAGGGCTATACGGCATGGGCGTAACGTCTGTTCCGTTGTGGTACTGGGTTCTGCCACTTCTCTGGGCGCTCGGGGGAAGCATCTTGCTGAGGTTCAGAACAGCAGAGCGCTACGCCGAAGACTCGAGAGAGCCGATCTCCAAGCCCAAAGCTTCCGACCCTGAGCAAGCATGGTTCCAGAGGATGACTAGGCACAATCTGATCATCCTCACTGTTGCGGCGGCCGCCCTGGTGTTCGGAATCGCCATCTCCACCATCCCCACCGCGACAACGCAGCTCACCCCGGCCGAGCTCGCCGCGTTGATCACATCAGGTACAGCAGTAGTCACCTGCGCCGCTGCCGGCGTTCAGTCGATCGCGGCGTGGCGTACAGCGAAGAAGCCGGCAACCAAGGAGAGCGAAGCTCCGGCACCTACCACCGTAGAGGACTGCTTCAAGGAGGCGTGGCAGAACTTCACCAAGAAGAAGCGCCCTTCTGCGAAAGAGCACGAGTTGATCGCAGCATTCGACCAGGAGGTGCTGTGGGATCTCCGCGGGACACTCAGCTTGCCAGTGGAAACGCCGGCTGAAAGGTCGAGCCTGTTCGCTATCCGCATCAGGCAAGCCATCGGCAGGACCGTCTTGCCTTACCACCTCCGCGGTAGCTGGAAGATCCTATTCATCCTCGTAGGTAGCAGATCCAACAGAAAGGTGCTTCGCGAGTACGTGAACCACCTCGAAAACGCCCTCGACAGGCTGCCGCTCACGCCGTCGAGCACCGACCCTCCCGTCCGCGCAGCCCTGGACGGGACATACAGAGATGGGCCTCTGGTCCAGGTACGCAGGTATGAGGAGCCCCGCCGGAGATCGCGCGCAATGTCATCCGAAGCTGACAGCATTCCCCTTCGGCCGTCTACGGCGGGAACCCGGGCTGCTCGTAGAGTGCCTACAACGGAAGCCCGAGTTGCTCGCCCGATCCTCCGGCGGTGGCGATTTCCACGGCCAGAGCCATCGAACGGCGAAACCGTCGACATGCCTTACACTCCCGGTGATCCGGCCGGTCCTTCCTCGTAGCAAGGTTCTCCCCGACCAACTCGTGCCCGCGGATGCACTCCTCCTTGCGGGCGTTGACGGCAGTGGGGGAGCCGGAGCGCAGGTTGTTCTCCTCCGGCGTCCGGGCCAGCCAGTGGCCCGGGTTGCCGCACCTGCGGTGCGGGCAGCTCACTTTCAGCCGGCAGTAGTCCGGGTGGTGGCACAGGTGGTCGACCTCCCACCCGGGCGGGATCGGGCCGTGGACGAGCGGATACACCACCAGGTGCAGCAGCTTCGTCTTCCCGCCGACCGAGATGATCGGGTAGCCCTTGCTGTTGGTGGGGCCGCTGGTCGGCCAGCACGGGCCGAGTTCGGTCGCGTGCTCAGGTACAGGTCCGGCCATGTCGACCCGCTTGAGCCAGCGCGCACCCAGGCCGGGAGCGGCCGGAGAAGGCGATGCGGAGACGCTCATGTGTTCGATGGTGACCGATAGAGCGGGTGAGAGCCAAGCGTCTGAGGGTGTTTCCCTGCCCGTTTTAGGGAGTCGGCATTACCGTCACACGCCAGGACGGCTAACGTTTCGGACGCCTGCTCCATCGGTTCGACGGCCATGGAGCAGGCGAGGAACATCCGAACAGACGGAAGGCTACCCGCCATGCCTATCACGACCTTCGCCAACCACAAGGGTGGCGTGGGCAAATCCAACGAGGTCGAGGGGACTGCCGCCGAGCTCGCGATGCGCGGCCGACGCGTCCTGGCGATCGACCTCGACCCGCAAGGAAACCTGTCGCGCCGCATGGGTTACCAGGAGCACGAGCTGGAGGATCGACCGACGATCGCCGAGGCGATCCGCGACTACACGCCGAAAGCGTTGCGTGCGTCGTTCCTGCCGTGCCAGTGGGAACAGGACTGGGCGGAGAACATCACGTTGGTTCCCTCTCGGATCGAGCTGGAGGAGCGCATCAGCGAGGCGGGAGTGCCGCTGTCGTGGCAGCGGTTGCACAAGTGCCTGGCGCCGATCGCCGGCGAGTTCGATGACGTGCTGATCGACACTCCCCCGACTATCGGCCACCTGCTGCACTTGGCGGTCGTCGCGAGCGACAGCGTCGTGGGCGTCACCACTCCGACCTACGACGCTGTGCGCGGCATCTACCGGCTGCGGAACTTCGTCGAGGACGACGACCAGCGATCCGGCCTCGGGCTGCGCTGCCGAATGATCGGCGTCGTGGTCAACATGAAGCGCGCCGGCGTCGCCAACCACGACCAGCGGACCGAGTCGCTCATCCAGAAGTTCGGTGATCTGGTGTGGACTCCTCACCTTCCGTTGCGTGCGTCGGTGGAGGACGCCAGCGAGCGCGCTGAGCCGCCGCAGAATGCAGGCCCGGAAGTCCGGCAGATCTTCGCAGAGCGCGTCGACGCCTATCTGAAGGCGACCGCATGAGCCGCACAGGGAAGAAGCGGCCGCTGCCGGAGGTCGAGGACGACATCAGGTTGGACCGCGGGGTCGGGCCTGTCGCCACCACGGCGGCGCCCGCTGCGGTCGTCCGCCAGGCGGAGATGGCTGTGAGTGGTGCGCCGATCGTCGGGATGGTGGTGGATAAGCCCACACCGGCGTTCGAGGTGCCGTCCGGGCCGCAGTATCAGCCGGCTCCCGAGGACGCCGAACCGGGTGAGCAGCTCGCTCACTACGAGCGGATCATCGGCGGCGCCCAGGAGGTGCGCGAGACGGCCCGTAGCCGGGTTGAGCGCTACTGGACGTTGACGGCCGGGCGGTCGCTGCTGGAGATCCGCGACGGAAAGCTGTACGAGGTGTACGGCAGCTACAAGTCGTTCATGGAGTATGTCGAGGACCGGTGGCAGATCAGCCGGCAGCACGCCTACCGGGCGATGCAGTCCGTCCCGGTACATCTGGCGCTGCCGGAGGTGGATCGGCTGTCGTTCCGCCAGATCGAGGTCCTCGCCCGTCTCGGGGCTGCGGCAGTGATCCGGCAGGTATGGGAGAAGGCCGAGGCGAACAACGACATCTCTCCCACGGGGTTGAAGGCGGTGGTGGCCGAGCTGGAGGTTCAGCTCAACCCGGCCGAGAAGCGGCCCGAGTTGGAGCAGTCCAGGGCACCGAAGGGCGACCCGCTCCAGGCCGTGGAGAGGGCGCTGGAGGACCTGCCGACGCTGCGACGAATCACGTTGGAGGCGCCGGAGCGGGCACGGGCTCTGGCGCAGAAGCTGCGTGCGGCTGCCGAGGAGATCGAAGCGGACCTTCCCGAGCGTGGATGATCTTGTCGCACGTGCGACAAGATCATTAAGGGCCTGGCCGAGAGCCGGGCCCTTCGCATTTTGTCGGTACGGCGACGCACACTCGATCCCATGAGCATCCCGGCCTGCATCGACCAGCCGCCCGCCCGCGTCCCCGTCCCGGCCACCGCCGATATCGACTTCATCGGGGAGCGCGTCGTCGTCTTGACCCGGCACGGGGCATGGCGCCAAGATCTGCGTGCCGTCTCCGGCGTCCACGCCAGCGAGCGCGGCCGCCCACAGGTCCGGCTCGTCCCCGAAGCCGAGTGGTACCTCCTCGCCACCACCGGCCGGTTCTCGGACGGCACCACACACAGCAAGATCGAGGTCCACCCCGCTGAGCGGGTGTGGGTCGAGGTGCTTCAGCCGGACGCGAGAGACGCCTCGATCCTGATGTAGTCGATGGACGGGTCGAAGTCGCTCGCGCGCAGCGACGCCCTCGCCAGGGTCCACGCCCGGCCGCCGTCTCGTTCGACCACCTGGTCGCCGGCCGTGACCGGCCACCATGAGGCGTCGACCGTCAGCACCCACAGGCCCGGCCCGGTCTCCGCCAGGCCGTCGACCTCCGGCCGCTTCACGATCCGGCCCGGCTCCCACTCCCCGGCCACGCCGAGGACCCCGGCGACCAGGGTGCCGTGCCCGTCCACGCCGCCGGTACGGCGGCGCAGCCCGAAGACACGGTCGGCCTCGATCACAGCCATGCAGTGCCCGTCTCAATCGGGTGCGCGCCCCGGCCCGGAGCCTGATACACCGTGTGCGCCACCCACTCGTCCAGCTCCGCCAGGACCGGCGACGCCCCCGCGGCCCCCGACCCTGCCTGAGCCTGCGACGACTCGTAGGTGACCCCCTGGCCCTCGACGTTCACCGACGTCCTGATCCGCACGCCCTTGGTCTGGGCGATGCGCCGCACGATCGGGGAGGCGGCCGCCGACCAGGCGACGATGCGAGCCAGCACCCGCCCGTAGCGGCGATCGGCCTCCGGGTCCAGACCCGCCCGGTAGACGATCGTGTAGGAGCCCACCGGCTCGCCCGTCACCGGGTGGAGTTCAGCGGTGGCCGAGATGACCTCGATCAGCGGCTCGTGGTCGAGCAGCCAGCCGCCGCGCCCGTCCGGGACGACACCGCGCTGCGTGTACTGCTCCGGCAGCGGCGGCCGCCCGAGGTAGGCGCCCGCCTCCGCCAGCGCGTCCTCGATCGCTTCCTCGATCGCCGCCCGGTCGTCCGCGGTCAACGGGGCCGGGATACCGGCGCGCACCGCGACCTTCTCCGGCGTCACCAGACCACCACCGCCCTTCCTTCTTTCTGCTTGGTCTGTCCGTGGGAGCGCGAGGAGCGTACGGGTCCCCACCGTCGCACGCTCCTCGCGCTCCCCGGTCATCCGCGCGGCCCCGGCACCCGGGGCGGGGCGCGTCTGGTGCCACCCCCCAGAGACACCAGACGCGCCGCACCACCCCGAGAATCCGGGGCCGCGCGAGCCTTACTCGCCCTAGGCGGCCTCGGCGGCCTCGGCGGCGCGGATCGCCTGCAGGTCCGCCTCGATCCGTGCGGCGTGCGCGCGGGTGATCCGGGTTCCGGCGGCGCGGAAAAGCTGCTCCGACAGGCTCGTGGTGCCCGGCAGGTGGAAGCGCCGCACCAGCGGACGCGCCACCGTCACCGTGGAGAACTGCGGTCCCTCATCGGTGAACAGCTCTCCGACCCGAGCCTTCTCCGGTGCCTGCCCGGGCGGGTTGTCGCCCCACACCAGGTCGATGAACTGGCCGCCCGGCGTGGCCAGCATCCGCACCTGCGGCACCGGGCCCGGGTTCGGTGCGGGCGCCGTGGCGGGCGCGGCGGG
>NZ_CDRNDK010000408.1:0-5585 GCF_977012225.1 Planomonospora algeriensis
GCCGCCGCGCCTCGGCCGCCGCCAGCAGGGTCCGCGCGTGCTGGGCCAGCAGCCGCCCGGCGTCGGTCAGCCGCACGCCGCGCCCGGCCTTCTCGAGCAGTCGCGCACCGGCCTCCTTCTCCAGCACGTTCAACTGCTGCGAGACCGCGGACGGGCTGTATTCCAACGCCGCCGCGACCGCGGCCAGCGTCCCGCGCTCCTCGAACTCGCGCAGCAGACGGAGCCGACGGAGATCGAACGCAATCATGCATGAATCCTAATGAATGAGGTCAATAAATCATCGCTGGACGTGATGATTCGTGATCGCCGATGCTGGGGGACATGGGTCCGGCGATGTGTCTGTTGTCCGCTGCGTGCTTCGGCGCCATGGCGATCTTCGCCAAGTTCGCCTACGCCGCGGGCGTCTCGCCCGCGGCGCTGCTACTGGTGCGCTTCGGCTTGGCGGCCGCCGTGCTGACGATGCTGCTGCTCCTGCGGCCGGGTCTTCGCCGCGGCCCTTCGACCTCCGCTCCGGTGTTCCGCGCCGGTCGCGCGGGCGTGCTGGGGACGGCCGTCGGGCTGGGGGCGGTCGGGTACGCCGCGCAGGCGGGCCTGTACTTCTCGGCGCTGGAACTGATGGACGCCTCGCTGCTGTCCCTGGTCTTCTCCACCTATCCGCTGCTGGTCACCGTGACGGCCGTCCTGCTCGGCCGCGACCGCCTGACCTCCGGACGGGTCGCCGCGCTGGCGGCCGCCTGCTGCGGAACACTGCTCGTCCTGCTCGGTGCCGGAGGGCTGGACTTCGACCCGCTCGGTGTGCTGCTGGCCTTCGGCGCCTCGATCACCTACACGGCCTACATCCTGGTCTCCGACACCGTGGTGCACCGGCTGCCACCGGTGGTGCTCTCCGCGCTGGTGATGACCGGAGCCGCCTTCACCTTGGCCGCCCGTGCCCTGTTCACCGGCGGCGTCGACCTCGGCTTCGGCGTGCGGGGGTGGTTCTGGCTGGCGTGCATCGCCGTCGTGTCCACCGTCGTGGCGATGCTCACCTTCTTCGCGGGCCTGCGACGCACCGGCCCCTCCACCGCCGCCATCCTGTCGACCTTCGAGCCGGTCGTCACCACGGCGCTGGCCGCCCTCGCCCTGGCGGAGTTCCTCACCCCGGTGCAGCTCGCGGGCGGCCTGCTCGTCCTGTCCTCCGTCGCCGTCCTGCAGGCCGGGTCCAACCGGGCCGGGCCTCGGCGGTTTCCGATTCGCCTGCGCCCGGTCACCGGCCTGTCGTATGCTCTCCGAACAAGGCGGAACCCCCGTCAGTCCAGCGGTGCCGGGCCGCTGTCCTGGCAGGAGTCCCATCGTCTTCGTACGGCAGTGCGTCAGGCGGCCGCCCGACGTGATCGATCAGTCGTCAGATCCCAGCAGGACGGGGAGTTCTCGGTAGTCGTTGCCGATGAAGGACGGTTGCGGAGGCAGTGACGCACGCTCACCGGCCAGGCGCAGGCGGGGGAAGCGGGCGAACAGGGCGGGCAGTGCGACGCGGGCTTCCAACCGGGCCAGCGGAGCGCCCAGGCAGTAGTGGATGCCGTAGCCGAACGCCAGGTGCTGGCGGTCGGTCCGGTCGATGTCGAACCGGTCCGGTTCGGGGTTGGCCTCCGGGTCGCGGCCGTGCGCGCCGAACGCGATCAGGACCAGGTCGCCCGCGCGCAGGGTGACGCCTTCACCGAGGTCGATGTCGGCGGTGGCGTACCGCAGGGGCAGGTGCATGATCGGCGGATGCTTGCGGAGCGTCTCCTCGATGACGTCGTCCCAGCGGGCGGGGTCGTCGAGCGCGACGGACAGCTGGCCGGGATGGGAGAGCAGTTCGACGACCGCGTGATCGATCAGTGAGACCGCGGTCTCCGACCCCGCTCCGATCATCAGGATCAGGGTGCTGACCAGTTCGGCTTCGCTGAGCCGGTCCCCGTCCTCCTGCTGCGCCGTCAGCAGGAGGCTGGTCATGTCGTCGCCGGGGGTGGCGCGCTTGGCCGCGATGAGGGTGTGCATGGCGGTGAACAGGTCGTCACGGGTGCGGACGGCCTGCTCGGGGGAGGCGCTGGTGTCCAGGATGGAGTCGATGACGCGCAGCATGCCGGCGCGCTGATCGCCGGGGACGCCGAACAGGTCGCAGATCACCCGGGTGGGCACCGGGTAGGCGAAGGCGGTGCGCAGGTCGACCGGCCGGTCCGGTGCGCCGGCCCGCAGTGTCTCCAGGGAGTCGAGCAGGTCGGTGACGATCGTCTCGACGGCGGGGCGCATGGCGTCGATCCGGCGGGCCGTGAACGCCCGGGCGACCAGCTCCTTGAGCCGCTTGTGGTCGGCGTCGTCCGAGGTGAACATGCTCACCACGTCCACCCAGGCGGTCAGCCAGGGGAAGGCCCCTGGCCGGTAGCCGGGCCAGCTCGCGCGCGCGTCCTTGGAGATGTGCGGGTGGACCAGGAGCCGCTTGGCGACGTCGCCCCGGCTGACGGACCAGGCGACGAGGCCGCCGGGCATCTCGACCCGTACGGCGGGCCCGGCGGAGCGCAGGTGCTCGGTCTGCTCGTACAGGAGCCGGCCGGTGGTGTCGAGCACGGCCGGGGTGCCAGTGGTGATGCCGGGGGTGGTGCCGGTGCTGGTGGTCATGTGGAACCTCCGGGGGGTGAGGGGGTGAGGGCGTCGGCCGGTTGCGGACGGAAACGGACGCCCAGTACGGCGGGGCACTGATGGAAGGGGCCGTGCCGGTTGGGGACGCCGGCATCGGCGAGTTCCAGGTCCCAGAGCCGGTCGAGGAGCGTCTCGATGGCGGTCTGGGCGATGACGGCGGCATGGCTGTCGGCCGGGCAGCGGTGCGGACCGGCCGACCAGGCCAGGTGGGAGCGGTTGCCGTGGCCCGGGGGCAGTTGCGGGTCGGTGCCGGTGGCGGCGTGGCTGATGAGGATCGGCACGCCGGGCGGAATGGGGACGCCGTGCAGCATCGTGGCGCGGCGGGCGAAGTGCACGGAGAAGTTGGCCATCGGCGAGCGGGTCCACAGCACCTGCTCCATGGCGCGGCGTACGGTGACCGCGCCGCCGGTCAGGTCACCGGCGTAGGCGTCGTCCTCCAGCAGCAGCCGCAGACCGGAGGCGATCCAGGCGGCGGTGGGGATGACCCCGGCACCGACGAAGCAGAACAGCTGCTGGAGGATCTCCTCGGAGGTGAGCCGGGAGGGGTGGGCGAGCATCCAAGAGGTGAAGTCCCGCCCAGGTGCGGCCTTCTTCATCTCGATGAGCTCGGCCAGGCACCGGGCGAAGTCGGCCGCGGCTTGGATCGCCTCCGGGCCGGCGCTGATGAGGCCCTGGGAACCGGCGACCATGCGGCCGACCATCGGGGCGGGGCAGCCGAGGATGTCGGTGAAGACCAGCAGCGGTATGGTGTCGGCGAACTCGGTCATCAGGTCGGCGCGGCCGGCCGGGGCGAAGCGGGTGATGAGCCCGAGCGAATGGTGCTGGGTGCTCTCCCGGAGCTCGTGCAGGTCGATGCGGGCCGCGCAGTCCTCGATCGCGCCGCGGAGCCGCTCGTGCTCCTGTCCGTCGGCGTAGAGCAGGTTCGGCCGGTAGGCCATGATCGCCAGGACCGGGCTGTCGGGGGGGGACCTGTCCGCTGTTCAGCGCGGCCCAGGCACGGCTGTCCTTGCTGTAGGTGGCGGTGTCGTTGAGCAGCGTGACCGCGGCGCGGTGGCTGGTGACGACCAGCGCGTACACGGTGGGGGCGATCTCGGCCCACGCGACGGGGCCGTGGGCGCGCAGGGCGGTGTAGGCGTCCTGCGGCCGGGCGGCGAACTCCTCGCCGAAGAGCTGGGGGATGGGGACCGGGTGCTGGGTCATCGGGCGGGCTCCGGGCGGGGACGGCTGAGGATGTCGGTGATGAGGGCGATCAGCCCCTGCTTGGCCGAGTCGCGCGTGCGGGCGTCCAGCCGTACCAGCGGCCTGTCGTCGGCCATGGTCAGCGCGTCGCGCAGGGCGTCGTCGTCGTAGCGGGGGGCGCCGTCGAAGTGGTTGACGGCGACGGTGTACGGCAGGCGGGCGGACTCCAGCAGGTCGATCGAGTCGAAGCTCTCGTCGATCCGCCGCGTGTCGACCAGGACCAGCCCGCCCAGGGCGCCTTCCATCAGCGAGTGGACCATGCGGTGGAAGCGCGGCTGGCCGGGGGCGCCGAAGAGGTACAGCACGATGTCGTCGGCCAGGGTGACCCGGCCGAAGTCCATGGCGACGGTGGTGGTGACCTTGCCCCGCAGGCCGCCGAGGTCGTCGATGAGTTCCCCGGCGCGGGTCATCCGCTCCTCGGTGCGCATCGGCCGGATCTCCGAGACGGTGCCCACGAAGGTGGTCTTGCCGACCGCGAACGGGCCGAGGACGAGCACCTTCACCGAGCGGGCCCTGTCCGGCACATAGCGGCGGTCAGAGCTGTTGGAGTCCATGCAGAACCCTTCTCAGGAAGTCCTCGTCGTGCTGGTCGGCGGTGGGGGTGAACGGCGCGCGGGCGACCAGGTGCCCGCTGTCCACCAGGCCGGAGACGATCACCTTGGTGACGGCGCCGGGAAGCTGCAGGTGGTGGGCCACCTCCGAGACCGACAGCACCCCGGGCAGGCACAGGTCCATCACCCGGTAGGCCTGCGCCCGCAGGCCCGCCAGCGGCAGCTTGGGGTCGGCGATGAGCAGGGTGGCCTCGTCCAGGCTGGTCCGCGACGGGGTGGCGCGGCCGCCGGTGGCCGTGTAGGAGCGCACCACGCCGATCCTTCGGTGCCCGCGCGGGCTCATGCGCCGCCGCTTCGCTCGCGGGCCGCCAGCACCGGGCGCAGCCCGGCGATCATCTTCAGGGTGGCGGTGATGGCGAGTGCGACCTCCTGGCTCATCGAGCCGCCGCGCACCGCCACGCCGAGGCCGGTGCGCTCGCCGGCGGCGAACAGCAGGACGGTGAAGTCCTTCAGGTCGCTGACCACGTGCCGCATGGGCAGCGGGTCTCCGCGGTCGGGCAGGCCACAGAACGCGGTGAAGTCCCCCTGCAGCGACTTGACCCCGCACAGGGCGGCCGCCGCACGGTCGGCGTCGTCCCTGGCCAGGCCGTCGGAGGCGGCCAGCACCAGCCCGTCGGTGCTGAACAGCAGGGCGTTGACGACGCCCGGCTCCTCGGTCAGCCGGTTGAGGACCCAGGCCATGTCGGTGGAGTCGGCGGTGTGCTGGTCGCTCATGTCTGGGGATGTCCTCCGGGGTCGGTGTCGCTGTCGCCGTAACCTTCGCTGAGCGCACGGCGCATCTGCTCGAAGCCCTCGGCGAGGGCGGCGGGGTCGCCGCTGTCGGTGAGGGCCTCCTGGCTCGGGGGCGAGAGCCGGGGAGTCGCGCGAGGGTCTTTGGGCTGTCGTTTGGGCAGGCCCAGGGTGGTCGTGAGCGGCGCGGCCGCCTCGGCGGAGCCGACTCGCCCGACGTGCTCTCCGGCCGGGTGTTCTCCGATCGCGTGTTCTCCGGTCACGGGTTCGAGCTGACCGGCGGTCCGGGCGGCCTCGGCGGCGGGAGGGCCGGCGGGCGGCCGCGCCGGGCGGGACCGGGGCGCCGAG
>NZ_CDRNDK010000409.1:0-5584 GCF_977012225.1 Planomonospora algeriensis
CTGCCCGCGATTGAGGGCGGCCGCCTGGCGGCGCTGCCGCGACCGGGCGCGCCGCAGTCGCGCATCCGGCTGCGCGCGCCGGGACTGACCGTGGCGCACGAGCGCTATCCGGCGCTCTTCCTGGCCTGCAACGTCCTGGGCGGCGCCCTGTCCTCCCGGCTCTCGCGCAGCCTGCGGGAGGACAAGGGCTACGTGTACGGCGTCAGGGCGTTCTTCGACCACCGTCCCGGCCGCGGGTTCCTGGCGATCGAGGCCGACACCGCGGCCGGCACCACCGCTCCCGCGCTGGAGGTCCTGGCCGCCGAACTGTCCCGGATGCGGACCCGTCCGCCCACCGGCCAGGAGATCGAGGCGGCGCGCGCCTACGCCGTCGGGTCGGCGGCGATCCACCTGGCCCCGCGCGCCGGGCTCGCCACCGCGCTGGCCGATCTGGCGGCCAAGGGGGCGGATCCGCTCCTGCTGCTCGACTTCCCGCGCCGGCTGGCGGCCGTGACGCCGGACGCCGTGGTCGCGGCCGCGGAGGAGTTCTTCGCTCCCGAGCGCTTCTCCGGCGTGGTCGCCGCGGACCCGTGCGTACTCGCCGGCCCCCCGGTCCTGGCGCCCGGGTGAACACGTCCCCGCCGGCCCGGCATCCGGGCCGGCGCCCGAGCCGCCCGGATCCGGCGGCGCGGCCAACGAGAGGAGAACCGATGGAAACCGGCATCACCGTCCTGGACCTGCTTCCGGTCGTCTGGGAGACGGAGCCGTCCCCCTACGGGCCGAACACCTGCCGGGGCACGTACTGGCGCCCGATCTGCCTCGGTTCGCGTTTCGACACCGTCTGATGCCGTCCCAAGCCTCGGACTCCGCCGTCCGGCAGGTGACGCGGCGGGACGGCGACCGCCTCCTCGTCGCCACGACGCGCGGCCTGCGGGCGCCCCTGGCCGTGACCGCGACGGCCGTCGCCCTGTCGACGGCCGCCGTACTGGCCCTGCCCGCCGCGCTGGCCGGCGCCGTGGACGGCGTGGTGTCCGGCGAGGGCGCGCGAGCCGCCGGGTTCCTCGCGCTCGTCCTGGCCGTCGCCACCTGCGCCGATCTGGTCGACACCCTCGCCGGCGCGGCGACCACCGCCTCGGCGACGGCGTCCCTGCGCCTGCGCTTCACCGCCCACCTCCTGCGCCTCGACGTCGACGGCGCCCGCCGCCTCCCCGCCGGGGAACTGGCCAACCGGCTGGTGGGCAACACCGCCAGCGCGGGGCGGGTCCCGCTCACCCTGGTGTACGCGGTCGCGGAGACCGTCAGCACCGGCGGCGGCATCGTCATGCTGCTGGTGACCGACTGGCGCTCGGGCATCGCCTTCCTGATCGCGGTGCCCGTCGCGCTGGTGATCGTGCGGCTCTTCGTCGGCCGGCTGTCGGGGGCGTACGAGCGGTACCAGAGCGCGCACGGGCGCCTGGCCGCGCGCCTGACCGCGACCCTGGCCGGCATCCGCACCGTGCGGGCGTCCGGCACCGTCGACCGCGAGATCGCCCGGGTGCTGCGCCCGCTGCCCGAGCTGTCGGAGGCCGGCCGCACCATGTGGCGGGCCCAGGCGCGGGGCGTGTGGCAGCTCACCGTGCTGCTGCCGCTCATCGAGGTGGTCGTGCTCGTCGTGGCCGGGCTCGGCGTCGGCGACGGCCGGCTGCAGCCCGGGCAACTGCTCGCCGTGGCCGGCTACGCGGCGGTGGGCGTGGGGTTCATCGACCAGGTCGACGCGCTCCTGGGGATCGCCGAGGCCCGCGTCGCGGCCCGCCGGATCCAGGAGGTCCTCGAACTGCCGCCCCTCGTGCCCGGCACCCGGCCGCTGCCCGAGGGCCCCGGCGCGCTCTCGTTCCGCGGCGTCACCGTCACCCGCGAGGGCTCCCGCCTCCTCGACGCCGTCGATCTGGACATCGCCCCGGGCACGCTGACCGCCCTCGTCGGGCCGTCCGGGGCGGGCAAGACCACCCTGGCCATGCTGGCCGGGCGACTGCTGGACCCCGAGCGCGGGCGGGTGCTGCTGGACGGCTGCGACCTCGCCGACGCGACCCCGGAGTCGCTGAGCGGCGCCGTCGCCTACGCCTTCGAGCGCCCCGTCCTCCTGGGCGGCGACCTCGCCTCGGCCATCGCCTACGGCATGCCGGAGCCGGATCGCGACGGCGTCCGCGCGGCCGCGCGGGCCGCACACGTCGACGACGTCGTCCGCCGCCTGCCCGAGGGCTACGACACCCCCGTCGCCGACGCCCGCTGTCCGGCGGGGAGTTCCAGCGGCTGGGGCTGGCCCGCGCCATGGTGCGCCGGGCCCGCCTGACCGTGCTGGACGACGCCACGTCCGGTCTGGACACCGCGACCGAGGCCCAGGTGACCGCCACCCTGGTCGAGGGCATGCGCGGGACCACCCGCCTGGTCATCGCCCACCGCGCGGCCACCGCCGCCCGTGCCGACCACGTGGTGTGGCTGGACGGCGGGCGGATCCGCGGCCGGGGCACGCACCGGGAGCTGTGGCGGGACCCGGCGTACCGGGCCCTGTTCGCCGCCGGTCCGGACTCCGCCGGTCCGGACTCCGGCGACGCGGCGGGCGACGACAGCTCCTGGAATGAGGAACCGTGCCCGACCCGGCTGTGACCCCCGCACCCGCCTCCCTCGCGACGGCGGACGTCCTCCGCCTCGGAGCGGACGGCCGTCCCCCCGGCGGGTTCCGGCTGCTGCTCGCCCTGCTGCGCCCCCGCAGGCGGCCCCTGGCCGCCGCGCTGGCCTGGGCCTGCGCCGAGTCCGTCCCGGGGCTGCTGTCCGGGCTGCTCATCGCCGCCGCCGTCGACGACGGCTTCCTCGCCGGGCGCCCGGCCACCGGCCTGGCCTGGCTCGGCCTGCTCGCGGTCGCGATGCTGCTCAAGGCCGCGGCCACGCGCCTGATGTTCCCTCACCTGGCCGCGGTCGTGGAGCCGCTCCGCGACGACCTGGTGCGCGCCGTCGTCACGGCCGCCGTGACCCGCGCCGCCCGCGGCGAGCGGCCGGACACCGCCGCCGCGAACCGGCTGACCGGGCAGGTGGAGACGGTGCGGAACCTGGTGTCCGGGCTGCTGCGCACCGCGAACGGGCTGGGCGTCTCGCTGATCGCCGCGATGGCGGGGCTGCTGGTGCTCTCGCCGGCGGCCGCGGCCGTCGTCGCCGGGCCCGTGCTCGTGGCGCTGGCGGCGTTCGCCTGGCTGCTGCGGGTGCTGCTGGTCCGGCAGCGCCGGCTGATCCTCGCCGACGAGACGCTCACCGCCGAGGCGACCCCGATCCTGGAGGGCGCGCGGGACGTCGCCGCCTGCGGGGCGCGCGATCAGGCGTACGCCACCGTGCGGGCCGCGGTGGACGCCCAAGCCGCGGCCACGCGTGCCCTGGCCCGGGCCGGCGTGTCCCGGCGGCTGATCGTCGTCATCGGCACGCACGTGCCGCTGCTCGGCCTGATCCTCGCCGCCGAGCCGCTGACCCGGCGGGGACACCTGAGCGTGGGCGAGGTCGTCGGCGCGGTGACCTACATGGCGAACGGCCTGCAACCCGCCCTGCAGATGCTGACGGGCGTCGTCGCGAGCCGGGGCGTGGCCCTGGCCGTCACCCTGAACCGCATCGCCGAGACCATCGTGTCCCCCGGGGCCGCCCCGGCCGCGTCCGGCACCGCTGCACCCGCCGGTCCCGCCGGTCCCGCCGGTCCTGCCGCTCCTGCCGGTCCTGCCGCTCCTGCCGCTCCTACCGGTCACGCCTCTCCCGCCGGTCACGAGCTGCGGGCGGAAGGGCTGGGCTTCGCCTACGCCCCCCGGGCCACGCCCGTGGTGCACGACCTCGATCTGGTGATCCCCGAGGGGGACCACCTGGCCGTGGTCGGTCCCAGCGGCATCGGCAAGTCCACCCTGTCCCTGCTGTTCACCGGAGTGCGGCGGCCGACCAGGGGGGAGATCCTGCTCGGCGGGGTGCCGCTGGAGGCCGTCCCGGAGCCCGCCCTGCGCTCCATGACGGCGCTCGTGCCCCAGGAGGCGTACGTGTTCGCCGGCACGGTGCGGGAGAACCTCGGTTACCTGTGCCCGGCCGGGACCGCCGACGCCCCGCTGGACGAGGCGGCCGACCGGGTGGGCGCGCGGGCGCTCGTCGACCGGCTCGGCGGCCTCGACGCGGAGATCGACGAACCCGCCGTCCTGTCGGCCGGGGAGCGGCAGCTGATCGCCCTGGCCCGGACCTACGCCTCCCCCGCCCGCGTGGTCGTCCTGGACGAGGCGACCTGCCATCTCGATCCCGCCGCCGAGGCGAAGGCCGAGAGCGCGTTCGCCGCCCGGCCCGGCACCCTCATCGTCATCGCCCACCGCATCAGCTCCGCGGTCCGGGCCCGACGCGTCCTGCTGATGGACGGCACCGCCGCCCGGGTGGGCACCCATGCGGACCTGCCGGCCCGCTCCCCCCTGTACGCCGATCTCGTCGGGCGCTGGACGAACGACCGAGCGCCCGGCCCCCGTCCCGGTCATCCGCTCACCACCAGGAGGTCCCCATGAGCGCCCCCGCCGCCAAGCCCACCGACGTCATCTGGGACGTCACCTACGCCTGTCCGCTGCGCTGCGTCCACTGCTACTCCGAGTCGGGCAGGCGTCCCGCCCGGCAGCTGAGCCACGGCGACATGCTGCGGCTCGCCGACGCGATCGTCGCCATGCGCCCGGAGTCGGTGGAGTTCGCGGGCGGTGAGCCCCTGGTGGTCAAGGGGATCTACGAGGTCGCCGAGCGCATCGGCCGAGCGGGCGTCGCCGTCAACCTCTACACCGGCGGCTGGACCCTCACCCCCGAGACCGCCGAGGAGGCGGCCCGGGTGTTCAGGCGGATCACGGTCAGCGTCGACGGAACCGACGCCGAGACGCACGACCGGATACGGGGCAGGGCCGGCTCCTTCGACCGCGCGATGAACGCCCTGGCCATGCTGGACGGCATCGCCGCCCGGCGCGCGGCGCGCGGCGGCGCTCCGCTGCTCTTCGGCGTCGACTGCTCGGTCGTGCGGAGCAACCTCCCCCGGCTCGAGGAGTTCTGCACCGACGTCGCTCCCCGCTTCCCGCGGATGAGCTTCCTCAACCTGGCCGCCGCGGTGCCGTCCGGTCTGGCCAGCCGGCCCGGTTTCGCGGAGACCGAACTGCTGGACGACGCGGGGCTCCGCACGCTGACCGGTGAGGAGTACACCGCGCGGCTGCGCTCCCTGGCCCCGGCGTCGCTGACCGTGACCACCTCCAACAACTTCCCCCTGATGATGCACCCCGCCTTCGTCGCGAGCCACGGGTTCCCGCTGATGCAGATCGAACCCGACGGGCAGGTGCGCGCCATGCCCGTCTACGAGGGGTGCGTGGGCAACCTGCTGACCGAGGACCCGGAGGTGCTCTGGCGGCGCGCCGTCGAGCGGTGGAGCGACCCCTTCGTGGTGGAGACGCTGTCCGGGGTGCGTTCCATGGCGGACTGGGCCGAGGCCACCCGGCGCATCGACCGCCGCTTCGGGAGCCCGGAGGTGCTCATGCGCATCGACCGCCGCCCGCCGTGGCGGGCCGCGCAGCCCGCATGAGCCCGCGGCCCGCCCGGC
>NZ_CDRNDK010000410.1:0-5571 GCF_977012225.1 Planomonospora algeriensis
CGGCGACCCGGCGGACCGGGCGGCGTAGCCGTACCCGTCCCGGGGAGTCCGCGCGTCAGGGCGCGGCGCGGCGCAGGTCGAACAACTCCGAGGGGGAGATCGGCATCTTCATGACCGGGATGCCCTCGGCGTCCTCGACCGCCGAGGCGATCACCGCCGAGACCGGGATGACCCCGGCCTCGCCCGCGCCCTTGATGCCGAGCGGGTTGAGCGGCGAGGGGGTCTGCAGGTGCGCGGTCTCCACGTGCGGGACCTCCGTGGCGTACGGCATCAGGAAGTCCATGAACGAGGCGTTGAGCAGCTGGCCGTGCTCGTCGTAGACCATCCGCTCGTACAGCGCGCCGCCGACGCCCTGGGCGACGCCGCCGTGGATCTGCCCCTCGACGATCATCGGGTTGACGAGATTGCCGCAGTCGTGGACCACGGCGTAGCGCAGGATGCGGATCTCGGCGGTCAGCGGGTCGGTCTCCACGATCGCCGCGTGCATGCCGGAGGCGAAGGTCGAGCGGATCGGCGAGTAGTAGCCGCGTCCTTCCAGGCCCGGCTCCTCCCCCTCGGCGACCGGCGGCCGGTCCGGCGGCGAGGCGCCCGCGAACTGCGTGGCGCGGGCCGCCTCGTCGTCGAAGGCGTAGCGCAGCGGGTTGGCCAGCACCGCCACGGTGGCCAGCGGGACCGAGGCGGTCGGCACCCCGGCGACGTGCACCAGCCCGTCGGTGATCTCCAGGTCGCGCGGGTCGGCCTCCAGCGCGTCGGCGGCGATCCGCAGCGCCTTCTCGCGGACCTTCCGGCAGGCCAGCGCGATGGCGTTGCCGCTCATCACCGCGGCCCGGGAGGCGAAGGTGCCGACCGCGTAGCCGAACCTGCGGGTGTCGCCGGTGACCACCGAGACCCGCTCCAGCGGCACGCCCAGCTCGGTCGCGGCGATCTGCGCGAAGACGGTCTCGTGGCCCTGGCCCTGCGAGGTCAGCCCGGTGGAGACGTGCACCCGGCCGTCGGAGGTGATCTGCACGTGGCCGCCCTCGTACGGCCCGACGCCGGTGCCCTCCACGTAGCAGCCGATGCCGATGCCCAGCCGCCGCCCCTCGGCCGCCGCGCGTTCCTTCTCCGCGGCGAAGGAGTCCCAGCCGATCAGCTCCTTGAGCAGGCGCAGCGATTCGGGGTAGTCGCCGCTGTCGTAGATCAGCGGCCGGCCGTCCTGGAAGGTCAGGCCCTGGTCGTAGGGGAACTCGTCGGGCTGGATGAGGTTGGCCGCGCGCACCGCCGTACGGTCGAGGCCGAGGTGGGCGGCGATGCGGTCCATCGTCCGCTCCATGCAGAAGACCGCCTGCGGGCGGCCCGCCCCCCGGTACGGCGTGACCTGCACGGTGGTGGTGTAGACCGAGGAGAACTCGACCCGGTAGGCCCCCAGCTTGTACGGCCCCGGCAGCTGGGTCGAGGTGATGATCGGCACGATGACCCCGTACGGCGTGTAGGCGCCGTGGTCGTGCAGGATCGTCACGTCCAGGCCGAGGACGCGGCCGTCGTCGTCGAAGCCGACCCGGACGGAGTGCGCCTGGGCCCGCTCGTGCGCGGAGGAGGTGAAGTGCTCGCGGCGGTCCTCGGCCCACTTGACCTCCTGGCCGAGCAGCATCGCCGCCCAGGGGACGAGGACCTCCTCCGGCCACGGATGCATGATCTTGACGCCGAACCCGCCGCCCACGTCGGGCGCGATCACCTCGACCTTGGGCAGCGGCAGGCCGAGCTTGGCGGCCAGGGCCATCCGCACGCTGGTGGAGGTCTGGGTGCTGGAGTAGACCCGCAGGGAGGCGTCGTCGGCGTCCCAGCGGGCGTACACCCCCCTGCCCTCCAGCGGCATGGACGCGCTGCGCTCGATGTCGAGGCGGAACTCCAGGCGGTGCGGCGCGGCCGCGATCACCTCCGCCGCCCCGCGCCCGTCCGCGGCGGGCACCGACTGCACCAGGTGCGCGCCGACGTTGCCGGGCACGTCGTCGTGGACGAGCCGGTCCCCCCGGACGGCCTCCTCCACCCCGACCACCGCGGGCAGTGGGTCGTAGTCGACGCGGATCAGCGCGCAGGCGTCCTCGGCGAGGTAGCGGTCGCGGGCCACGACCATGACGACGGGTTCGCCGACGTGCCGGACCCGGTCGCGGGCCAGCGGGCGGGCGGTGCGGCCGTGGGTGAGCGCCGGGTGCGGGATGAGCAGCGGGAGCGGCTGGGCCAGCCGCTCCGGCAGGTCCTCCCAGGTGTAGATCGCCACCAGCCCGTCCACGTCGAGCGCGTCCGAGACGTCGATGTCGCGGACGACGGCGTGCGCGTGCGGGGAGCGGACGAACGCCGCGGCCAGCGCGCCCGCGCCCAGGTCGTCCAGGTAGCGGCCCTGGCCGGTGAGCAGCCGCGGGTCCTCGCGCCGCTGGACGGCCTCGCCGAAGAGCCTCGTGGTCATCGGGCCGCGCTCCTCACCGAGGAGATCATCGCCCGGATCCCCACCGGGATCGCTTCACGGGCCGTACGGGCCCTCCGGGGCCTCATACCTCCTCCACCCGCTCCTCCGCCATGATCTCGGCCGCGCGGTGCACGGCCTTGACGATGTTCTGGTAGCCCGTGCACCGGCACAGGTTGCCGGAGACGCCCTCCAGCACCTCCTCCTCGGTCGGCGCGGGGTTCTCGCGCAGCAGCGCGGTCACCGTGCACAGGAACCCGGGGGTGCAGAACCCGCACTGCAGGCCGTGGCACTCGGCGAACGCCCGCTGCACCGGCGACATGCGCGCCCCGTCGGCGAGCCCCTCGACGGTGGTGATCTCGTGCCCGTCGGCGGTGACCGCGAACGTCAGGCAGGAGCGGACCGGCTCGCCGTCCATCAGGACCGTGCAGCAGCCGCACACCCCGTGCTCGCAGCCGACGTGCGTGCCGGTCAGCCCCAGGTCGTGCCGGAGGCAGTCCGACAGCAGCCGCCGCCCCGGCACCCGGGTCCGCCGGACCACGCCGTTGACGGTCAGCGCGATCTCGTGCGCCGTCTCACCCATGCGCCCCCTCCTGCCCGCCGATCCCGGCGTGTCCCCCGGCGTTCCCCGCCCCGTTCCCCGCCGCATGTCCCGCGATGTCCCCCGCCGCGTGTCCCGCGATGTTCTCCACGGCCGCGCGGGCGGCCTCCCGGAGCGCTCGGGCGGCCAGGACCCCGGTCAGGTGCCGCCGGTAGTCCGCGGTCGCGTGGATGTCGTCCTCCGGCTCGATCCGCTCCCGCACGGCCCGCGCCGCCGCCTCCCAGTCGGCGCCCCGGCCGGTGCGGCCCCGCACGCGGCGGTGACGTCGACGACCACCGGGACGGGCCCGGCGCTCACGCAGGCCGCCGTCGCGGCGGCGACCCGCCCTGTCGACCCGTACCAGCCGGACCAGGGCCGTCGACCCCCGGCCAGGGCGTAGTCGCCGTGCCTGCGCGACACCTCCCGGAAGGCGGTGCCCGAGCGCGGGGGCAGCGCGGGGAAGAACGCGGAGACGGCCAGCTCGCCGGGGCCGAGCGCCGACTCCAGCGGGCCGGTGAAGAACTCCCCCGCCGCCACGTCGCGTACGCCTCCGCGCCGCGCCAGCCGTACCGAGCCGCCGAGCAGCGCCAGTACGGCCGGCAGCTCGGCGGCCGGGTCGGCGTGCACCAGGCTGCCGACCGCGGTGCCGCGGTTGCGGATCACCGGGTGGGCGACCAGCCGGAGCGCCTGGCGCAGCAGCGGCTGGACGGCGGCGGCCCCGGCGGAGCGCTCCACCTGCGCGTGCCGGGCCAGCGCCCCGACCCGGACCCCGTCCGGATCGGCCTCGACCACGGCCAGCTCGTCGAGCCGGTTGACGTCGACCAGGTGCGCGGGGGCGGCCAGCCGCATGTTCATCAGCGGGATCAGGCTCTGGCCCCCGGCGAGCACCTTGCCGTGCTCCCCGGTCCCGGCCAGGACGTCGAGCGCCTCGCCGAGGGTGCGGGGGGCGTGGTAGTCGAAGGGGGGTGGCTTCACCCGGCGGCTCCGCCCCGAGGCCCGGTCTCCTGGGCCGCCGGGCTTCTCCGGCGGCCTTCGATGGCCCGCAGCAGGTGGTAGCCGGCGAGCACCACGATGGTGCCGAGCGCGATGCCCTCCAGCACGAAGTCGGAGCTGATCATCTGCTTGACCGGGCCGATGGCCAGGATGATGCCCGCCCCGACCGGCACCATGTTGACCGGGTCGGAGAAGTCGACCCGGTTCTCGATCCAGATCTTCGCGCCGAGCAGGCCGATCATGCCGTAGAGGATGACGGTGATGCCGCCGAGCACGCCGCCGGGGGTGGCGGCGACCAGCGCGCCGAACTTCGGGCAGAGGCCGAACAGGATCGCGATCACCGCCGCGATGTAGTAGGCGGCCGTGGAGTAGACCCTCGTCGCGGCCATGACGCCGATGTTCTCGGCGTAGGTGGTGGTCGGGGAGCCGCCGAAGGCGCTGGTGAGCGCGGTGCCGACGCCGTCGCCGATGACGGCCCGGCCCATGTAGGGGTTGACGTCGGTGCCGGTCATCTCGCCGACGGCCTTGACGTGGCCGACGTTCTCGGCGACCAGGGCGATGACCGCGGGGAGGACCAGGATGACGGCGGAGACCTTGAAGTCGGGCCAGTGCATGCCGGGCAGGCCGATCCAGTCGGCGCTCGCGACCGCGTCGAAGCTCACCCGCGGGTGCGTGTCGATCTTCCCGGTGCCCGCGTTGTAGGCGGTGATGTCCCCGAAGACCCGGTCGGCGCCCCAGGACAGGACGAAGCCGATGACCAGCCCGAGCAGGATGCCGATCCGGCCGATGAACCCCCGGAAGAGCACGATGATCACGAAGGTGACCGTCATGGTGATGAGCGCGATCCACTGGTCCTGCGGCCAGTAGACGTCGGCGACCACGTAGGCCAGGCCGAAGCCGATCAGCATGACGACGGCGCCGGTGACGACCGGCGGGAAGATCCGGTTGATGACGTGCACGCCGAGCACGTGCATCGCCACGCCGATCAGGGCGAGCACCAGGCCCGCGACGAGGATCGCCCCGGTGACGATCGCGTCCACCGCGGGGGTGTCGCCGCCGAAGAGCGACCTGATCGCCAGCACGCCGCCCACGAACGAGGCGCTGGTCCCCAGGTAGCTGGGCACCTTGCCCTGCACGATGAGCAGGAACAGGATCGTCGCGATCCCGGAGAACATGATGGCGACGTTCGGGTCCAGCCCCATGACCAGGGGGAAGACGAACGTCGCACCGAACATCGCGATGACGTGCTGGGCCCCGAACCCGACCATGCGCGGCCAGGACAGCCGCTCGTCCGGCCTGACGACCTCCCCGGGCGCGAGCGTCTTCCCGTCTCCGTGTCTCGTCCAACCTGCAACCATCAAGCCCACCTTTCCCGGGCCGTCGGTCGGTGGCCGCCCCGCAGGCGCTCCCTCCGGCGGATCCTCGCTGCCGTTGCGGGCACATTAGGCCCGTCGACACGGCCGTACATCAGCATGATCTGCCAAATCTGATCCGCTGACCAGGGGAGCCCTCGCGTCCCCGGCGAGGGCGCGCCGCCGATGGGCCCCGCGGGCACGGA
>NZ_CDRNDK010000411.1:0-5565 GCF_977012225.1 Planomonospora algeriensis
GGACCCGCCCTCGCCGGAACCGCCGGCCGCCGCCGCGTGCCGCGCGCTCGCCGGGCGCCTGCCCCAGGTGCTCGACGGCGCCGAGCGGACGGAGTCGGACCCCCCGTCACCGTACGTCGCAGTGTGGGGGGCCGGGGAGATCGGGCTGCGCTGCGGGGTGCCGCGCCCGGCGAACATGGCCGCCACCGACCAGGTGCCGGTGGTCGACGACGTGGCGTGGTTCGCCGACCCCGTCCGGCCCGCGCTGTTCACCGCGATCGGGCGGGCGGCCTACGTCGAGGTGACGATCTCCCGCGAGCACGCTCCGGAGAGCGTGCTCGTCGAACTCGCGGTCCCCGTCAAGGCGGCGCTACCGCAGACCGGGTGAACGCTCCAGGGCGAGCCGGATCATCCGGTCCACCAGCTCGGCGTACGGCAGGCCGGTGGCCTCCCACAGCTGCGGCGCGGCCGACATCGCGGTGAAGCCCGGCATCGTGTTGATCTCGTTGAGCAGCAGCCTGCCGTCGTCGGTGCAGAAGAAGTCGACCCGGGCCAGCCCCTCGCAGCCCAGCGCCTCGAAGGCCCGCACGGCCATGGCCCGCAGGTCCTCGGTCAGCTCGCCCGGCAGGTCCGCCGGCACGACCAGGGACATGTCGTCCCCGACGTACTTGGCCTCGAAGTCGTAGAACTCGTGGTCGCCGTGGACCAAGATCTCCCCCGGGAGGCTGGCCCGCGGCGGCTCGTCCCCCAGCGACTCCAGCACGGCGCACTCGATCTCCCTGCCGGAGATCGCGGCCTCGACCAGCACCTTGGGATCGTGCTCGCGGGCCAGCTCGACGGCCCGCTCCAGCTCGTCGAGGTTCGCGGCCCTGGAGATGCCCTGGCTCGACCCGCCCGGGCCGGCTTGACGAAGACCGGCCAGCCGAGCTCCTGGACCTCCTTGAGGATCCGGTCCCGGTCCACCCGCCAGTCACGGTCGCGGATCGTGACATACGGTCCCACGGGCAGCCCGGAGGCCGCCAGCACCATCTTCATGTAGGCCTTGTCCATGCCGACCGCGCTGGCCAGCACGCCGGAGCCGACGTAGCGCACACCCGCCATCTCCAGCAGGCCCTGGATGGTGCCGTCCTCGGCGAACGGGCCGTGCATGACCGGGAAGACCAC
Source organism: Planomonospora algeriensis (assembly GCF_977012225.1). Taxonomy (NCBI): domain Bacteria; kingdom Bacillati; phylum Actinomycetota; class Actinomycetes; order Streptosporangiales; family Streptosporangiaceae; genus Planomonospora; species Planomonospora algeriensis. Next base: position 1,144 of record NZ_CDRNDK010000411.1, read on the forward strand.
GTCCACCTGCCCGAGCTCGACCGGGACGCTGGAGGCGTCATAGGCCACCAGCGGGCCGCCGCCGGACGGCAGCACGAGCTCCGTCCCCCGGGCGTCCACGGACGGCAGCTCACCGCTCTCGATCGCGTAGCGCTGGTCGCCGGAGGCGAGCACCCACCGCCCGTCCCGGGCGATCCCGATGGGGATCACCTCGTATCTGGAGCGGTCGATCACCTCCAGCACGCTGCCGGCTCCGAGGATGGAGACGGCGTGCTCGGAGTTGCGGCCACCGAAGAGAATCGCCACCCGTGGCCGAGGTGTGTGCTGCTCGCTCATGATGACCGAATCTACCCCCTCTGGGAGGTGAATCCGGTTGTCAGACGCGCCTATCTCCCCGAAGTGAGCAGGGAGTCGAGCGCCCTGGTGACGTCCACGATGAGATCCTCGGCGTCCTCCAGCCCGATCGAGAACCGCACGGCCCCCGCGTCGTTCCCGGCGCCCTCACCGGGCCGGTGCCCCAGGGAGGCGGTGCACACGGCTTTGGTGCGCGTACCGCCCGCCGAGGAGGCGGCCGAGACCAGCCGGAGCGCACCGGCCAGCCGCACGCCCGCGTCGTGGCCGCCGTGCGGGGTCACCGTCACGCAGGCGCCGTACCGGGTGCCCTCCGGGCCGGAGTCGAACAGGTGCCTGGCGAGCCGGTGGCCGGGGTGGCCGGGAAGACCGGGGTAGTCGACCCGGCGGACCGCGGGGTGCTTGGCCACCGCCGCGGCGAACACCATCGCGGTGGAGCACATGCGGCGCACCCGCAGCGGCAGCGTCTCCAGGCCCCGGCGGAGCAGGAAGGCGTCGTCCGGGGAGAGCTCGGCCCCCGTGTCGACGCGGACCCGGCGGAGCCGGGCGATCAGGTCGGGACGGCCCACGACGACGCCGCCGGTGCAGTCGTCGTGCCCTCCGAGGTAGGTGGTCGCGGAGTGCACCACGAGGTCGGCGCCGTGCTCCAGGGGGCGGCACACGACCGGCGTGGCGAAGGTCGAGTCGACCACCAGGAGGGCTCCGGCGGCGCGGGCGATCCGGTAGAGGCCCCGGACGTCGGCCACGGCCGCCGACGGGGTGGAGAGCGTCTCCGCGTATATGATCTTCGTGCTCCGCCGGACCGCGGCGCTCACCCGGCCGAGATCGGCGTAGTCGACGAAGTCCGCGCTCACCCCGAACCTGGACAGCACGTTCGTGAGGAGCGAGTGGGTCCGGTCGTGGACCGGGGCGGGGGCGACGACGTGCGCCCCCGAACGCAGGAAGGTCATCAGCACCGCGTTGACCGCGGCCGTCCCCGAGGCGAAGGCCTGGCCCGCGACGTCCTCGGGCGCGGCCGCGCCCTCCAGGGAGGCGACGGCCGCGGCGAAGGCGGCGGTGGTCGGGTTGTCGGCGCGGTCGGCGGCGTCCTCCCCCGGCGCTCCGGACCGCCGGGCGGATCGGTGCGGCTCCACGCGGAGCTGCGCCACACCGGCAGGCCGAGGGGGCTGCCCGGAGGACTCACCGGGGCCGGCAGGTGCGCCGAGCGGGTGTTCTCGCCCCGCTGCCGGCGCGCGGGGCGGTTCACACGCCGTACCGTTCGGGTTTGGGGGTCCGGGACATCAGCAGCATCGCGGCCTCGCGGGGAGGCATGCCGTCATGGACGACGGCCACCACGACCTCGGTGATCGGCATCTCCACGTCGTGCTTTCTGGCCAGTTCGAGGACCGACTCGCAGGACTTGACGCCCTCTGCGGTCTGCTTGGTGGCGGCGACGACCTCGGCCAGGGTCATGCCCCGTCCCAGATTCTCACCGAAGGTGCGGTTCCGGGACAACGGTGAGGTGCAGGTCGCCACCAGATCGCCCATCCCCGCCAGCCCCGCGAACGTGTGCGGGTCGGCGCCGAGCGCCGCGCCGAGCCGGGAGATCTCCGCCAGCCCGCGCGTCATGAGCATCGCGCTGACGTTGTCGCCCATCCCCATGCCCGCCGAGACCCCGACCGCGAGCGCGATGACGTTCTTGACCGCCCCGCCGAGCTCCACGCCGACCACGTCGGGGTTGGTGTAGGGGCGGAACCACGGCGGCAGGTGGCAGGCCGCCTGCAGCCGCTCCATGGCCCCCTCGTCGGGACAGGCGACCACCGTCGCGGCGGGCTGGCCGCGGACGATCTCGCCGACCAGGTTGGGGCCCGACACCACCGCGACCCGCTCCGCCGGCACCTCGGCGACCTCGCAGATCACCTCGCTCATCCGCTTGGTGGTGCCGAGCTCGATGCCCTTCATCAGGCTCACCAGGACCGCGTCGTCCGGCAGGTCCGGCTTCCACGCGGTCAGGTTGCCGCGCAGGGTCTGCGAGGGCACGGCCAGCACCACGAAGTCGGCGCCGTCGAGCGCCTCGGCCGGCTCGGTGGTGGCGCGCAGCGTCTCGGGAAGCGCCGTGCCCGGCAGGTAGTCGGGGTTCTCATGCCGGCGGTCGATCGCCTCGACGATCTCCGGGCGCCTGCCCCACAGGGTCGTCCGGGTGCCCGCCCCGGCGAGGATCATCGCGAAAGTCGTGCCCCATGAACCCGTCCCGAACACGGCAGCCTTGGTCATTTCATCACCGTACGCCGAAGTCAGCCGTGAGAGGGCCTCTTGAACGGGACATCGGGCGCCTTCTGCCCGCGCAGCTCGGCCAGCTGCGGTGATCGCCGCCATGATGTCGGCGGTCGCCGCGCGCAGCGTCTCGGCTCCGGGCGGCCGCCCGCCGAGCCCTTCACGGTACTTCGACAGGTCCACCGGGGGCCCGACCTGCACGCGGAACGTCTTGCGGGGCAGGAGGCGGGGCCGCCTGCTGCCGTAGGGCAGGATCTCCTGCGCGCCCCAGTGCGCCACCGGGATCACCGGCACCCCGGTCTCCAGGGCCAGCCGCGCCGCGCCCGTCTTGCCCTCCATGGGCCAGAAATCCGGGTCGCGGGTACAGGTGCCCTCGGGGTAGAACATCACGCACGCCCCCTCGCCGATCCGCTCCCGGGACGCCTCCAGCGAGCGGGCCGCCTCCGCGCTGCCCCGGTAGACGGGGATCGCCCGCATCGCCCGCACCATACGGCCGATCACCGGCACCGTGAAGAGCCCGGACTTGGCCAGGACCACCGGCCAGCGCCCGTGGTCGTACAGGAAGTGCGCGACCAGGAAGGGGTCCACCCACGACAGGTGGTTGGTCACCATGATGACGGCGCCCTCGCGCGGCAGCCGCTCCGCGTGCCGCCACTCCTTCTTCACCAGGAGCCACGAGACCGGTTTGACGATCACGACGGCCACCGCGACCCAGAACCCGGTCGGCCATCCGGGGCGTCTCATCGGCTCCTCCATGCACTACGGGGGTATCGTCTCGAGTCTTCCGGTTGGCTCCGGAGGCTGTCGAGACGGAATGCTTAAGGGTATGCCTCCTTCCGCAAGCCCGGACTGGACCCTCGTCGTGCCGGTCAAGACCCTCGTCGCGGCCAAGACCCGGCTGTCCGAGGCGGCGGGCCCGCATCGCGCCGCGCTGGCCGTGGCGATCGCCTGCGACACCGTCGAGGCCGCGCTGAACTGCGTCTTCGTCGCACGCGTCGTGGTGGTGACGGGTGACCCGGTGGCGGCCGAGGCGCTGTCCGGAGTGGGCGCCCACGTGATCGGCGACCCGGAGGCGGGACTCAACGCGGCGCTGCGCCACGGCGCGGGCGAGGCCGTACGGCTGGCGCCCGGCGACGCGGTCGGCGCGCTCCAGGCCGACCTCCCGGCCCTGCGCCCCGCCGAACTGGCGCTCGTGCTGGCCGACGCGGCCGAGGTCGACCAGGCGTTCCTGCCCGACGCGGCCGAGGTCGGCACGACCTTCTACGGCGTGCGTCCCGGCATCCCGTTCACCCCGGGGTTCGGCGGCGCCTCCCGCGACCGCCACCTGCGGCGCGGCGCCAAGGAGCTCCGCCCGGCCGGGGTCGACTCGGTGCGCCGGGACGTGGACACCCCCGGCGACCTGCGCGCCGCCCTCGCCCTGGGCACCGGCCCCCGCACCCGGAGGGTCGCCTGGCTCATCGGGGAGGGGCCTCCGGGCGGAGGGGCTGCCGGAGCCTGAGGATCCGCCGGGACGTCAGCACCGGCAGGTGGGCCAGGGCGATGCCGGCCGCGGCGATCCACAGGGCCGTCCGGGCGTCGGACAGTTCCCCCAGCACCCCGCCGAGCAGGCCGCCGAGCGGCGCCGCCCCCCACATCAGGAACCGCATGCTGGCGTTCATCCGACCGAGCAGGCGCTCCGGGGTGATCCGCTGGCGGTAGCTCAACTGGTTGATGCTGAACACCGCCGCGCCCACCCCGTTGAGCGCGTTGCCGAGGGCGAACGGCGCCAGCGCCCAGCCCCGGCCGGCCAGCGGAGCGAGCAGCACGGCCGCGGCGGCCAGCGCGGCCAGCGGCAGGGCC
>NZ_CDRNDK010000412.1:0-5537 GCF_977012225.1 Planomonospora algeriensis
CTCGGCCACCGCCACCAGCGGCGCGCCCGCCGCCGCCAGGGCGTCACCGCCCAGCACGGCCAGCGCGGTGACCGCGACCGCCGCGTACACGATCAGCGTGATGCCCAGCGCCGCCGGGATGGCGCGCGGGATGGTGCGGGCCGGGTCGCGGACCTCCTCGCCCAGGGTGGCGATGCGGGCGTAACCGGCGAAGGCGAAGAACAGCAGCCCGGCCGCCTGCAGCACCCCGGCGAAGGAGGCGTCGGAGCCGATGTCCAGCCGCGTCGCCTCGGCCCGGCCCGACGACAGGACGACGGTGACCAGCGCGGCCAGCACCGCCAGCACCGCGGCCACGATCATCCGGGTGAGGCGGGCGGACTTGTGCACCCCGGTGTAGTCGACCGCGGTCAGCGCCACCACCGCCGCCACCGCGACCGCGTGCGCCTGCTCGGGCCAGACGTAGGACCCGACGGTCAGCGCCATCGCCGCGCACGAGGCGGTCTTGCCGACCACGAAGGCCCATCCGGCCAGGTAGCCCCAGAACGGACCCAGCCGCTCGCGGCCGTAGACGTAGGTGCCCCCCGAGGCGGGGTAGCGGGCGGCCAGCCGCGCCGAGGACGTCGCGTTGCAGTAGGCGACCACCGCGGCCAGCGCCAGGCCGAGCAGCAGCCCGGATCCGGCCGCCCGGGCCGCCGGGCCCAGCGCGGCGAAGATCCCCGCGCCGATCATCGATCCCAGGCCGATCACCACCGTGTCGGACGTCCCCAGGCGCCGCTGCAGCTCCTGCGGCGGATCGACGGTCGGACGATCGCTCATGGCATGCTCCTCCGCCTTCACGGCCTTACCGATGACGAGTACTGAAGCCCCGCCCCAGGCGTACCTGACGACGGCGCGCAGGCCGATGTCCGGACACCCGAGTTCAATGATCTCTTAGCCGACGTGGTCCACCCCGGGCAGGGGGTCGCTCTCGCGGGGCGTACGGCGGGGCTTCATGCGCTCTCCCGGAGAGCGAGAAAAGGGTCGAAGGGGTCGGGATAGGCCGCCCAGGCCGCGGGGCCCGCCTGCCGTTCCGCCTCGGTGAGCAGACAGGAGTCGAGCAGCGCGGTGATGCGGCCGGGGTCGAGGTCGGGTCCGGTGAAGACCAGGTGCTGCACACGGTCACCGTATTCGCCGTCCCAGTCCAGGGCGGCCGCCGTACGGCGGGCAGGGGGCACCGTCTCCCAGGCGGCTTCGGGAAGAGCGGCCAGCCATGGGCCGGCGTCCTCCACCGAGATGACGCCGGCCACCGCGTCCCAGGCGAGCAGGCGCTCGTGCCGGCCGGCCAGCCAGAACCGGCCGCGGGAGCGGACCGAGGCGGTGACCAGCTCGTCGACGGCCGTGAACAGGCGCGCCGGGTGCAGCGGACGCCGCCGACGCCAGACCACCGTGGTGATCTCGTCGGTGCGGGCGTCGACGGGCAGCCGGGCGGTGGCGGGGTCCACCCGCTCGGCCAGCTCGGCGGTGCGCACCGCGGTACCGCGGACCTCGGGCAGGGCGTCGATGCCGCGGACGGGGGTGAGCGGGGCGAGGTGGGAGAGCACCGCGCGGGCCAGCTCGTCGTCCTCGGCGTCACCGCCGTGCAGTACCAGGCCGGTGGCGTACTCGATCTGCCGGGCCAGCACCTCGGCCAGGTAGCGCCGGTCTCCCTCCGCCGCGGACCGGCCCGTCTCGGTCAGGGGGTCGCCCCGGGTGATGTCGATCGGCATGTGCGCGGCGTGCAGCGCGGTGAGCACCGAGGTCAGGCGCAGCACGTCGCGGGCCTCGTCGCAGTCGACGGCCTCGGCCACCGATCGGGGTTCGACCGCGTCCCACAGGTCCACGACCAGCAGGGAGGCGGTGGCGGCGCGCCGGATCAGCTCGGACAGCAGGTCCTCGCGCACGGTGCAGGTGACGCAGCCGTGCGCGAGCCGCACTTCGGCCAGGTCGAGGATGCCGGAGCGGTCGCGGACCACGCGCTCGATCCGGCCGCGGGCCGGCTCGCGCAGGTCGTGGTGGATCGCGACGGCGCCGGGGTGGTCGTGCAGCAGCCGGTCGACGGCGGCGGTGCGGGCCTGTGCGTGCAGGCCCGCGACGAGGACGACGGGGGTGGACACGGGGTCTCCTTCGCGGGGACGGGGACGGTCATGCTCCCGGCACGGGCCGGACGGGGATTGACGAAATGAAAACCGTTTCCATTATCATTGCATGGGTCAGCCACACGGAAGGAACCCCATGGCCCGAAACGACCTCCGCCCCGTGATCAAACTCAAGTCGACCGCGGGCACCGGCTACACCTACGTCACCCGCAAGAACCGGCGCAACGACCCCGACCGGCTCACCCTGCGCAAGTACGACCCGATCGTCCGACAGCACGTGCTCTTCCGAGAGGAGCGATGACCCCGTGAAGAAGGGCATCCACCCCGACTACCGCCCCGTCGTCTTCCGCGACCCGAGTGCGGACTTCGCGTTCCTGACCCGCTCGACGATCACCAGCACCAAGACCGTCGAGTGGGAGGACGGCAAGACCTACCCCGTCGTCGACGTCGACGTCTCCTCCGCCAGCCACCCCTTCTACACCGGCCGCACCCGCGTACTCGACACCGCCGGCCGCCTCCAGCGCTTCAACCAGCGCTACGGGAGGGCCTGATGTCCGCCCACTGCCAGCTCACCGGCACCGCACCGGTCTTCGGCAACCGCGTCTCCCACTCCCACCGGCGCACCCGCCGCCGGTGGAACCCCAACATCCAGCACCGCCGCTACTGGCTGCCCAGCGAGGGCCGGTTCGTCCGGCTCACGCTCAGCGCCAAGGCGGTCAAGACCGTCGACAAGATCGGCATCGAGGCCGCCGTCGCCCGCATCCGCACCCGGGGAGGAAAGGTCTGATGGCCAAGAAGAGCAAGATCGCGGCCAACGAGCGCCGCAAGGCCGTGGTGGCCCGCCACGCCGAGCGCCGCGCCGAGCTGAAGCGGATCATCCGCACCGGGAGTGCCGCGGAACGCGAGCAGGCCGTACGGGCGCTGGCCCGCCAGCCCCGCGACGCCTCCGCCACCCGGGTGCGCAACCGCGACTCCGTCGACGGCCGCCCCCGCGGCCACCTGAGCAAGTTCGGCCTGTCGCGCGTCCGCTTCCGTGAGATGGCCCACCGCGGCGAGCTGCCCGGCATCACGAAGGCGAGCTGGTGAGTGTGGCCGTGGCGAACCGTTCATGCGGGCATCGATCCGTCGGCGCACCGGTCCGGCAGGGAGCACCGGCCTCTCCCCCGGCCGGTCACGGTCGCGGAGAGGCCGCGTCCAGGAGAGCACGCCCCGCCTCGGTGAGCTCGTGCGTGGCCGTGCGACCGGCCCGGCTGCTCTCGATCAACCCGGCGTCTCGCAGGATCGCCAGGTGTTCGCTGGCCGTCGGGGCGGTGACGCTCACCAGCCTGGCCACGACGGTCGTCTGCAGCGGAGTGGTGAGCGCGGCCAGGATCCTCGATCGCGTCGTTCCCAGAAGCCGGTCAAGGGACCTCAGGGTGGGAGGCGCCGCCCAGAGGTACCGCCCGGACGCCGGGTAATAGATCGCCGGAGTCCAGTGGTCCGAGGTGGTGCACTGCATCCGGTCGGTGATGAACAGTGACGGCACGAGAATGAGCCCCTCGGGGCAGTCGACGTCGATGTCGACGGTTTTCTCGACGATGACGGTGTCGCCTTCGCACGCAGCGGAGTGGTGGAGGCGCGGAAGGACCGCGCGCAGCCCCTCCCGGTTGACCTGGATGGCCCGATCCAGCATCTCGGCACGCAGCGCCTGCCGCATGGACGGCCATTCCGGTTCCACCACCGCCTTCCAGAGGCGGCGCAGCGCATCGGCGGCCTCGGACCTGGCCCGGCCGGGGTCGTCCAGCAGCCGGCGGCTGATTTCCGCCCCGCGCCCCATCGCGGCGTCGACCAGCTCGGCGTACGTCTGGTCCGCCGGCGCGGCGAGGAGGGCGTCCATGCCCTCCTCGAACGTCGGCTCACCGGACATCGGCGATGGGTCGAGGAAGTCGGGTCGATACGCGCCATCGGCCATGAAGACGGTGAGTGCGCTCAGGTCCAGGCCCGAGAGGCGGTGGTGGCGGCGGCGAAGCCACGGGTGGAACATCGGGTGACGCTGCGGTTCGGTCAAGAGCCGGGCAAGGCTGACCACTTCGTGGATCGGCGACATCGCCCACCGCACGCTCGCCGCACCAGCACCCAATCGGTAGCGGATCACTCCCCTATTGTTAGGCCACCGCCGAAGTGAGCGCGAGCGAAGCGGCGGAGCCCCGAGACTCGGTTCATGACCGACACGGAGTCGATTGCCCGGTTTTCCCGGCAACCCGAGCGAGCCCGGCAACCCGAGCAAGCCCGGCAGACACGGACGATCCGGCTGGGCGCCGGCGGATCGACCATCGAAGTCCTCGCCGGGCCCGCGGAGACCGGCGGGACCATGAGCATCTACCGGTGGCGCATGTCGCCCTCCAGCCGGGGACCCGCCCCGCACTTCCACACGACCTTCAGCGAGACCTTCATCGTCGAGGAAGGTGAAGTCGACTACTTCGACGGGCGGGCTTGGCGGACACTGCTGCCCGGTGACACCGCGCATGCCCCCGTGGGCGGCGTCCACGCTCTGCGGAAGGAGCGTGCCGAACCCGCCGCCCTCCTCATGGCACTCTCGCCGGACGTACCCCGGGAGGAGTACTTCGCGCGGCTCGCCACCGTGAACGAGCGGGACCTGAGCCGACTTCACGGAGCCCACGACAACCACTTCGTCGACGACCGCGAACGGTGACGGCACCGGCGCGGCACACGCCCCGCCCCGCTATCTGGACCGCACTCGTACGACTGCTCCCGAGAGGCCGGACAACCCATGCTCACCACCATCGCCACCGCGCTCACCGGACTGATCGGCGCGGGCGTCATCTTCATGGGCGCCGGCGCCTTCCGGACGCCGCAGGCCGCGGCCGGTTTCGGCATCCCCGGCACGCCGACCGAGGACCGTACCTTCCGTGCCTGGCTGTCCGTCAAGGGTGTGCGCGACATCGCCGCAGGGCTCTTCATCCTCATCGTGCTGGCCGGCGGGACGACCCGCCTGCTGGGCTGGTTCATGCTGGCCGCCAGCGCCATACCCGTCGGCGACGCGGTGATCGTGCTGCGCAGCAACGGTCCCAAGGCGGTCGCCTACGGCGTCCACGGTGCCACCGCCGTGGTGATGCTGACGATCAGCGTGCTCCTGCTCATCGCGTGAACCACGTGGTCCGGCGGCCGAGGCTCTTCGATGCGATGCGGGGGCCGGCCTGGGTGGGCGAGGAGCACCTGGCCGACCTGCACATCGGGCACCTGCGGGTGAGGCCCGCCCCGCCGCAGGCCGGCCGGGTCCCGGGTGGTCAGCCGCTGCACGGGCACGCCCCCGCGGGCCGTACCTCGCGCACGTCGCCGCGGGCGTCCGTCTCCACCTGGCAGCAGGCCGTCAGCAGCGCCCGCAGCCGGGTCCGGGCCCGCTGGACGCGGGACTTCATCCCGGGCACCGACAGGCCGAGCCGG
>NZ_CDRNDK010000413.1:0-5533 GCF_977012225.1 Planomonospora algeriensis
CTGCGGTTTCAGGGCCGAACGTGGCATGGATCGGCCCGGAGCTGCGGAACGCAGGTCTCGGCCTCGGTGACGGGCTCCGCGGCGCGCAGCCGCGTACGCCGGGGGAGAGCAGCGCGGCGGCGGCGGACAGCGTGACGATCGCGGCACAGCCGAGCAGCGCGGGCTCCGGGCCGATCAGGGAGGCGACCGGCCCGGCCACCAGCAGGCCGATCGGGCCGAACATCAGCGACCCCAGGGCGTCGTAGGAGCTGACCCGGGACAGGGACTCGGCCGGGATCTCACGCTGCATGGTGGTGCTCCACAGCACGCCGAAGACGTCGAAGCAGACGCCCATCACGACCGCGCCGGCGACGATCGTCCACAGCGGGGCGCCCGATCCGAGCAGGAGGTACGGCAGGCCCGTGGGCGCGGTCAGCAGCGTCGCCACCAGGATGGGACGGCGGGGCCGCAGCCGCATCGCGATGAAGACGCCACCGATCATGCCGACCGCCTCGCCCGCCAGGATCATCGACCAGGCGAACGCCCCACCGAGGCGTTCGGTGGCCACCAGCGGGCCGAGCACGCCGTGCGCGGCCTGCACGGCCATGACCAGCACGGAGAACTGGGCGACGACCACCCAGAGCCACTGCCTGGAGACGAACTCACGCCAGCCGTCGCGCAGGTCGGCGATGACCGAGTGCCCTTCGCCCGCCGTACGCTCCACCGGGGTGAGGCGCAGCGCCGCGATCAGGACCGCCGCCGTGGCGAACATGGCGGCGCTGACCGCCAGCGCCCAGCCGCCGCCGATCAGGACCACCGTGGCGCCGCTCAGCACCAGGCCGGCGACACGTGAGCTGTTGGCGCCCAGGCCCAGCAGGGCGTTGGCGGTCTGCAGCCGGTCGGCCGGGACGACGTCGGGGATGATCCCGGTCAGCGCCGGGAAGAGGACCGCCATCGCGACGCCGCTGCACGCCGACGCCGCCACCAGCGCGGGAAGCGGGGTCCAGCCGGTGAGCAGCATCACGGCCAGGCAGGCGAACGCCGCCGCGTTGAGCGCCTCGCCGGCCATCATCACCCGGTGCCGGGGGAAGCGGTCCGCGATCACCCCGCCGACGAGCATGAACGCCACCATCGGCAGCGCCTCGGCGGTGAGGACCACCGACAGCGTCGTGGCCGTCGCGCCGGGCAGTTCGAGGACGCCGAAGGCGAGGGCGACGGGGGCGAACGAGCTGCCCAGGACGGAGATGGTCCGCGCGGCGAGCAGCAGGCTGAAACGCCGGTCGCGAAGCATGTCGATGTCGCGACGGTAGGTGGTCACGGCCGGCTCCTCACAGAATCCACAAGAGGAACCATCCTGCCGTCTTCCTCTCGCGATGTCGCATCAATAAATCCGTATCCCCGGCCCCCGGCCCGTCCGTATCCCCCGGTCCGCGGTCCGCGGTCCGCCAGGACAGTGGGACGTCGATCCGCCGGGACACGGGACGCCGATCCGCCGTGCCCCTGGCCCGCCGGGACACCGACTCGCGGCCACGCGAGGGAGGAACGCCTCAATCCCGGATGGACAGTCCCAGATCCCAGGTCGCAGCGAAAAAAGAGAGCGCGTTCACACCTCGTGTTCGCACATTCACCTGGTGCGACCGGCCGACTACTGGTAGATACATCTGGTGCGGGTGAGGTTATCGAAGGGGGAAGCCACGCTCGCGTCGGGGGAGGGCGCCTTTGGTCACCGGGGCACGATGACCAGGGCGCCCACACCCCCTCGGAGGAATCACATCCCCGCCCTTCGGGGGCGGCGGGATGCCTTCCTTCGCGACCACCCCACAGGACGGTCGAACACTCTCCCTGGTTTACCGCATCCTGGATTTCTTCTTCGAATCCGCCCGGACACCGGGTTCGCCCGGACACCCGATCCGCCCGGACAGGCGGGCCGGGCTCATCCGGCCAGGGCCGGCGGGTCGAGAGGGTCGGAGCCGAGGCCGGCCGCACGGGCGGCCAGCAGGCGGCCGATCTCCTCCCGGGGCAGCGGCGGCGCGAAGTGGAAGCCCTGAGCCAGGCGGTAACCCAGCTGGTACAGCCTCCTGGCCTGCGCCTCGGTCTCCACTCCCTCGGCCACGGCGTACAGCCGCAACGCGTGGGCGATCTGTACCAGCGAGGTGGCGATCACCGAGTTCTCGACGGTGCCCGTCACCCCGTCGACGAACAGCTTGTCCACCTTGAGCACGTCGACCGGGCAGGTGCGCAGCAGCCCGAGTGAGGAGTGGCCGGTGCCGAAGTCGTCGAGGGCGAGCTTGACCCCGAGCTCGTGCAGGGTCCGCACCGTCTCCAGCGCCGGTCCGCCGTCGAAGACGGCCGTCTCGGTGATCTCCAGCAGGAGGTCCTCCGGCCGGAGCCCGGTCTCCCGCAGCACGTCCGTGACGGCCTGCACGAACGACGGTTCCCGGAGCTGCCGGGGCGAGACGTTCACGCCCATCCGCAGCGGCCCGGCGTCACCGTACCTCCGCCGCCACTCGGCCATCTGGCGGCACGCCTCCCGCAGCACCCAGGCGCCGATCTGAACGATCATCCCGTTGCGCTCCGCGACCGGGATGAACTCCGCCGGGGACACCAGCCCGCGCTCCGGGTGCCGCCAGCGCACCAATGCCTCCACGCTGGAGATCCCGCCCTCGGGCAGGACCACCACGGGCTGGTACAGCAGGAACAGCTCACCGTGGGCGAGGGCGTGCTGCAGTTCGGCGCCCAGCCGGGCGTGCTCGACGGTCCGGGCGTCCATCTCCTCGGTGTACCGGACGTAGCGGCTCTTGCCCTGTTCCTTGGCCGCGTACATGGCCACGTCGGCCCGGCGCAGCAGCTCACTGGCGTCCGTGTCCGGCCCGCCGGCCACCAGGCCGATGCTGGCCTGCACCAGCAGGTCATGGTCCGCTGCCCTGGCCGGGGTGCCGAGCGCCACGATGACGCGTTCGGCGATGCGGTCGGCCTCCTCCGCGGAGACGTCCCACAGCAGGACGGCGAACTCGTCACCGCCCAGCCGCGCGACCGTGCCATCGGCGCCGACGCACTCGCGGAGCCGGTCGGCGACGACCACCAGGAGAGCGTCACCCACCGCGTGCCCGAGCCGGTCGTTGATCGTCTTGAAGTCGTCGAGGTCGACCAGGGCGAGCGCGACCCCGCGGGCACCGGTCCCGGTGTCCGCGCCGGTCCGGGTGTCCGCACCGGTCCGGGTGTCCGCACCGGTCCCGGCTGCGGGACTTTCCCCGGCCATGGTCCCGGTCATGGTCCCGGTCATGGTCCCGGTCATGGTCCCGGTCATGGTCCCGGTCATGGTCCCTGCCGCGGGACGGGCGAGTGCGAGGGCGCTCGTCGCCCGCTCGGTGAACAGGATCCGGTTGGCGAGCCCCGTCAGCGCGTCGTGGGTGGCCTGGTGCGCCAGCTGGTCCTGGACCCGCCTGGTCTCGGTGATGTCGCGGGCGTTGCTCACGATGCCGCGGATTCCGGGGTCGTCCATCCGGTTCGTGCCGACGATCTCCAGCCACCGCCAGTCTCCGTCCGCGTGCCGCATCCGGACCTGGCAGGTGGCGGTGGCATCCGGGTCCCGCCTGAGCCGCCTGCCCATCTCGCCGAGGAGCCGAACGTCGTCGGGGTGGGCGCAGTGGGCCACGGGCCGGCCGAGCCAGTGGTCGGTCGGTACGCCGAGGATGCGCTCGATGCTCGAACTGACGTAGGCGAGAGTCCCGTCCGCGGCGGTGACGGCGATGATGTCGGAGGAGTTCTGCACGAGCGAGCGCGACCGCTGCTCGTGCCGGCGCAGTTCCAGCATGCTGGCGTCCAGCCGGGCGAGCAGGTCGGCGTTGTCGTAGAAGGCCAGGATCTGCCGTCCCACCACCAGGCAGGTGATGACGGTCGCGCCCACTGCGATCACCCGGGTCTCCAGGCCGGCCGTACGCGTCGAGACCAGCAGGAGTCCGCTGATCGCCGCGATCGCGGCGTACGGCAGCAGGCTGAAGGGCCTGCGTCGCCTCGGAGCGCGGGCGGCCTCCTGCTCCGCCTCCCGCTGCCGCTCGGCCGCGATCGCGAGGAGGAGACAGGCGATCGGGACCGTGACGTGCGCGACGTTGAGATCCGGCCTGGACTGGATCAGCGGCATGAGCGCCCCGCCCGCCGCCCCCACCAGGACCGCCAACCCCAGGACGGACAGCGCCTTCCTGCTCAACGGGCCGACACCGGCCAGCGCCAGCTTGACGGCGGTGAGCACCGCGACGAAACCCATCACGATGGTGACCAGCCCGGGCAGGGACGAACCCGTGGCGGCGGCCAGCTCCGGCGAGCCGTGCACCATGAAGGACCAGGCGAACAGGCCGGCGGCCAGCATGACGACGCCCGTGTCGAGCCAGAGGGTGATCCGCTCCCCACGCGAGCGGCGCGCGACCGGCAGCCGCAGCAGCGTCCAGAGGGCGGACAGCACGGCGGTGAGGTACAGCACCGTGGTCAGTGGCCTGAGCTGCTGCGTCGGCGCGCCGGGCCCGGCGACCGCGTCGTACGCGTTGCAGGCCCCGGCGATCCCGATGAGGAACACCACCGTGCCGAGCCGCCGCCAGAACAGCCGTGCCGCGACGTTCAGGAACGTGGAACCCGCTGTGCGCATGCACGCGAGCACGCCGAGGAAGGAACTGAGGACCACCGGCACCCAGGCCACCACGGACGCGCCCATGGGGTGCGCGAATCCGAGGACGAACCATGCCACGCTGAACACGGTCAGCGCACCGAGACCGGCCACCGGCGACAGAGACGGCGCCCGGTACGGAACACCGCCCGGCCTCGCGGGACCGTCCAGGAAACGGATCAACGGACGCGGTGAGACCGTGTCAGGGAGCACGGCGCGCTCGCGTCGGCCCGTTCGCATACCCCGGCCTCCTTGCGACGGCTCTGGCTTCTCCTGCGGAGTCCCATCGGCCGGTGGGGCCCGGTCCTGAGGGTTTCCCCTCCCGGCGGGGCGGTACGGCCCCGCACAGGGGTCGTGTCACGGGCTCACCGCGGTCGTCGACCGCGTGGACCGCTTCGCAGGCCGTACGTCCCCGGACCGTCCCCCAGCCCGGACCCCGGCTCCGATCCCGGCACCGGGAAAGGCCCGGAAAAACCGCTTGGCATTCCGTATGGAGAAACCTAATCTTCGAATACAGAGAGCAGCCGGAGGACGGAAAGGACCGCCGTGAACGCGTACGACACCATCGCGCAGCGGAACGCACCGCGTGTGCGAGCCGCCCTCGGCGGCCGACTGCCGTCCCCCGGGGCCGCCGTGTAGCCATCACCTGCACGGCAGCCGCCCCGGGACGCACCACCCGACGGGCGGTTTTTCATTTCGGAGGCGAAATCCGAATGGGCGAGGAATCGGTGCGGTGCACCCCGGCCGCGGCGATCGCGTTCCGGGCCGATGGTGAAGCGGGATCACGCCTGCCTTGCAAGCAGGAATCCAGGGTTCGACTCCCTGTCGGTCCACAGGCGCCCTGAAAGACATCCCAGGAGCGTAGATGTCAAGCTGCAAGCGATTCGGCGTGATGCG
>NZ_CDRNDK010000414.1:0-5530 GCF_977012225.1 Planomonospora algeriensis
CAACAGGAATGATCAAGGAGAGCCGCGGGCTCCCTCAAGAGGCGATCTCAGCCCCGAACGGCCTGGCGAGTGCTCCCACCCCGGTTAACTTCGAAGAGCCGCCATGCGCCGCACGTCAGCCGGGCAGAGATCGACCAACTCGAACTCTTCCGTCACGAGATCAAGGAACTGGGCGTGCGCGGCCGCCCCCATGTGCCTGTTGATCGTCCAACCGGCTTCGATGAGAACCGTCGAGGGCAGCAGCAGCGGCCCCTGCAGTTCCTCCAAGAGACGTACGCATGAGGCGTGGTGCTTGTCATCTCGGTCGACGACGGCGATCAGAGGGCCGGTGTCCAGAAGCGTGGCGGTCACACCGACCGATTGAACCGCTCCGACAGAAGACCTTCGACCCGTTCCGACAGATCGCCTTCGCCGGACGCACCGATCCCAGCGATCGACAGCCTGCGACGCCGGACCGGCTCAGATGTCGCTCCGGCAGCCTCCGCCAACTCGGGATCAGCACTCACCAACCGCAGAAGGCGACGCGCCTGGGTCGGCGACAGTCGATCCACCAGGTGATGAAGCTCCTCATGCGCATGTCCGGCGCTCATGAGTACGAGTCTACGATGACGGTCCCGCTACCCGCGGTAGACACCGAGTGTCAATCCCCGGCAACGCCCGCCCCCGCGCCCTGCACACCGCTCTGACCGTGACGGCGCACGCCCGCGCCGGGCAACGTCGACCAGGCCGCCGCCCTGGCGCGGCACCTGCGCTCGCGTCGCGTCCATGCTCGCGTCACCGTGCTGGCCCATCTGCTGGACGCGTACCGGGCGGTGCCGGAAGTCGCGAGCTTCCTCGATGCGGCGGCAGACCAGCGGACGCCGGGTGCGCAGCGGGCACCGGCGTAGCGTGAGCGGGATGAGCAAGCCGTACCTCGACCCGCCCGAGTGGTATGCGACCCTGCCGACGATCTACACGTCGGCGTGCATGCTGCTGACCGACGAACACGACCGGGTGCTGCTGGTCAAACCCAACTACCGGCCGTACTGGGCGATCCCCGGCGGCATCGTCGAGGCGGGCGAGGCCCCGCACGAGTGCGTCACCCGGGAGATCACCGAAGAGCTCGGGCTGACCGTGCCGGCGGGGGAACTGCTGGTGGTCGACTGGGTTCCGCCGTACGGGCAGCGGCCCCGGCCGATGATGAACTTCCTGTTCGACGGCGGCACGCTCACCGACCCGGGTCGGATCCGGCTGCAGACCGACGAACTCGACGCCGCCGAGTTCTTCAGCTGGGAAGACGCCGCGACGCGGATGCCGGACAACACCGCGGCGCGCATCCCTGCGGCCCGCCGCGCCCGCAAGAACGACCGCACGGTCTACCTGCCGGCCGGCAGTGCCGTGTAACGGCCGCAGGTCTCCAGCGGCGCCCGCCGCGGCTGAAGCGCCGGGCCACCGGTGCGGGCCGCTGCTGCTCGGGCAGCGGCCGCGACTCCGAGCGCTGACGCTCGCAGGCCTGGGTCAGACGGTGGCCGGCAGCCGGCCGCTCGGCCGCAGCGCCGCTGCCTCATCGTCGGCGGCCGCGGTGCGGCGCGAGGAGAGTGCGGTCTGCTCGGCGGGCGTCAACACGCCCAGCCCAACCCGTTCCCCGTAGGGGACGAAGTCCAGGGCCAGACGGCGCGCAACGTAGTCGGTGATAGACGACGTGGTCGGGACCTCCGGGTCGTTCGTCATGCCGCGCGGGTCGTAAGTGGCGTCCAGCAACGCCTGGACGACCTCCACGACCGGGGCACCGTGCCGCAGCCCCAGGTTGATCGTGTGGTGAAGGGCGTCGGCGAGCCCCATCAGCGTCAAACCGTGCTTGCCGAGCCGCACCATCACCTCGGCGAGGGTGCCGTCCGCGGCCATCGACGTGATCAGGTATCCCTGGGCTCCGCCGACCTCGAACCTGCGGGTCATGCCGTGCCGCCCGTTGGGGCGGGGTACGAGCACGGGTGACATGACGGGGCCTCCTGGATGGCGGTCAGGGAGTCTGCTCGCCGCATCATGCCGCACACCGACCTCACCTGTTCGGCATTCACGGCTTCTCCCCCGCCGCGGTTCAGCCCCCGTCGCCGCAATTGGCCGACGACTCGGTAGGCAGCGGGCCAGGGTCGATGAACACGACCAAATCCGGCAGATGGGGCACGTCTTCTTCACCGTCAAGGCGCATTCCCCGCAGCCGCGCGGGTAGCGTCTGCGGCCACTGTGGCGGACGCACTACGTCCATGCCAAGACGTTCTCAAGCTGGTGTTCTTCGTCCACGCTGTCTCCTGTCGCAGGGCAACATCAGATGCGCGTCCTCCACGGGGATCAGGACACCTGACGTGCCTCCGGCACGAAAAACGGCCACGGGCGCCTGAGTCCGTCGCTCGATCACATCATGACGTTGCCGATTCACCGCGGACCGTTGCGCTGATTGCGGAAGTCACCCTGCCGTTGGCCTGCCTCCACGTTCGCCCGGGCGGTGGATGCCGGGCCGTACGGCGATCGTAGGCTGGGGACACCACCAAGATCAGGAGGACTGGGATGGAGTACGTGCGGCTGGGATCGACCGGGTTGAAGGTCTCCCGGGTCTGCCTGGGCATGATGAGCTACGGCGATCCCGCCCGGTGGGGCGAGTGGGTGCTGGACGAGGCCGCCGCCGAGCCGATCGTGCGGCGGGCGGTGGAGGCGGGGGTGACGTTCTTC
This sequence comes from Planomonospora algeriensis, assembly GCF_977012225.1. Classification (NCBI taxonomy): domain Bacteria; kingdom Bacillati; phylum Actinomycetota; class Actinomycetes; order Streptosporangiales; family Streptosporangiaceae; genus Planomonospora; species Planomonospora algeriensis. The sequence continues at coordinate 2,707 of NZ_CDRNDK010000414.1, forward strand.
GACACCGCCGATGTGTACTCCCGAGGCGCCAGCGAGGAGGTCACCGGCCGGCTGCTGGCGCGGCTGTTCCCCCGCCGCGACGACTACGTGCTGGCCACCAAGGTCTTCTTCCCCATGGGCGAGGGGGCCAACGACCGCGGCCTGTCGCGCAAGCACCTGCACGCCGCCATCGACGACTCCCTGCGCCGCCTGGGCACCGACCACGTCGATCTCTACCAGATCCACCGCTGGGACGACGAGACGCCCATCGAGGAGACCATGCAGACCCTGCACGAGATCGTGCGGGCGGGCAAGGCCCGCTACCTGGGGGCCTCCAGCATGGCCGCCTGGCAGTTCGCCAAGGCCCAGCACGTCGCCGAGGCCAACGGCTGGACAAAATTCGCATCGATGCAGAATCACTACAATCTTCTCTATCGCGAGGAGGAGCGCGAAATGCTCCCGCTCTGCGCGGACCAGGGCGTGGGGGTCATCCCGTGGAGCCCGCTGGCGCGCGGCCTGATCGCCCGCGCGGGTTCCAGCGGGAACACCGTCCGCACCGGGAGCGACCCGCGCATCGGCTCCCTCTACGCCGACGAGGAGAACAACCGGCTGATCCTCGACCGGGTCGCCCAGGTCGCCCGCGAGCGCGAGGTCCCGGCGGCGCGGGTGGGGCTGGCCTGGCTGCTCCACCAGCCCGGGGTGACCGCCCCGATCGTCGGCGCGACCAAGGACCGGCACGTGGACGACGCCGTCGCCGCGGCGGAGCTGGCCCTGACCGACAAGGAGCTCGCCTTCCTCGCCGAGCCGTACCGGCCCCGTCCCGTCAGCCTCTGAGCGGGCCGGGCGGACGGCACGCCGGAGGCGGCGGGGTCCCGACGCTCGGTGACGGGCCGCCGGGGCCCGTCACCGAGGCGGAGACCGGTCTGCGGGAGTGCACGGGTGGCGCATCCCCCGCTGAAGTTTTCCCCCGGAACGTCCCCGGCGCCGTGTCGTAGTACGCATTGCGGGTGTGCAGAAGGCCATGGTGGGGGCCCCGGATCGCGGGCACGCTTCCGGACGACCGTTCACCGGAAAGGACCTGATCATGTCCCATCTCGACACCTCCGCCGCGGGCCCGCAGACGGGCGGCGGGTGGCCGGACCCCGCCTCGCTGGACGTCGACTCCGAGCGGCTGGACGAGCTGCTGGGCAGGGCGATCGTCGACGCCGGGGCCACGACCTCCGCGGGCCTCGTCGTGCTGGGCATGCGGCTCGGCCTCTACGAGGCGCTGGCCGGCGGCCCGCTGACGACCGCCGAGCTCGCCGGGCGCACCGGTACGGCCGAGCGCTACGTGCGGGAGTGGGTCAGGGCCCAGGCCGCCGGCGGCTACCTCACCCACGACCCGGACGGCGACCGGTACGGCATGTCGCCCGAGCACGCGCTGGCGTTCAACCCGCGGGGGCCGCTGAACCTCGGCACGATGTTCCGCTTCGCCGTACGCGCGCTGACCGGGCTCGACCGGCTGGAGGCGGCGATGCGCAGCGGGGAGGGCATCGGCTGGCACGAGCAGGACGACGAGCTCGTCGCGTCGGTCGCCGACTTCTTCCGGAGCGGGTACGCCGCGCATCTGGTGACCGAGTGGATCCCGGCCCTGGACGGCGTGCACGAGCGGCTCACCGCGGGCGCCCGGGTGGCCGACGTCGGCTGCGGGTACGGGGTCACCACGATCCTGATGGCCCAGGCCTATCCGGCCTCGGAGTTCGAGGGCTACGACTACCACGACGTCTCGATCGAGCGGGCGCGCAAGGCCGCCGAGGCCGCGGGCGTCTCGGACCGGGCGCAGTTCACGGTCTGCGCGGCCACCGAGATCCCCGCGGGCGGATACGACCTGGTCTGCACCTTCGACGCCCTGCACGACTACGGCGACCCGGTCGGCGCGGCCCGGCGCATGCGCGAGGCGCTGGGCGAGGGCGGGACCTGGCTGCTGGTGGAGCCGGCCGCCGGGGACCGGGTCCAGGACAACCTCCACCCGATGGGGCGCATGTTCTACGCGGCCTCGACCTACATGTGCGTGCCCAACGCCGTCTCCCAGGGCGGTTCGGCGCTGGGCGCGCAGGCGGGTGAGCGGGCGCTGCGCGGGGTGCTGGAGGAGGCGGGCTTCACCGACGTGCGCCTGGTCGCCTCCACCCCGGTCAACCACGTCTACCAGGTGCGCCCCTGACGCGGACCCCGCGCCCGGGGAACGGCCGCCCGCGGAGCCGGACGGGGAAGCCGGGGCGGGGGCGAGGGCGGACGCGGACCGGTCGTCAGGAGACGGTCAATCGGCCGCTGCCCTCGACGGCGGACACTCCGCTGACGGTGCAGGAGGTGAGGTCGGTGGTGGGGGTGGCGCTGCCCGTGACGCGGCGCCCCTTCATCGGGCCGGAGACGACCTTGCCGACCAGGAGGACGTCGGCGGGGTTGGTCCCGGACACCTCGCGGGACCCCGATCGGATCTTGGAGGTTCCCGCGGCCCGGCCCTCGGAGTCGTACCAGGTGATGGTGCCCTGGCTGCGCAGGCCGGACACCCCGGTGCAGCTGGCCCGGCCCGAGCCCTTCATGGCCAGCCGCCCGCTCTTGAGGCGGGGCTGGGAGCCGTCGGGAGAGGTGCAGGAGCTCAGCCGCAGGGTGCCCTTCGTGTCGACGGGCGCGGGCAGCAGGCCGACCGCCGGGGTGAAGGTGACCGGATGCCCCGGTTCGGTGGCCGCGGTGCAGACCAGTTTGGCCGGTGCGGCGGAGACCCGGACGTCGGTGAGGACGGGCGCGGCGGCGGCCTGCGCGGTACGGGCCGTCGCGGCGGGGGCGGAGGGGGCCGTTGCGGCGAGCG
>NZ_CDRNDK010000415.1:0-5492 GCF_977012225.1 Planomonospora algeriensis
CGCCCGGCCCCGAGCCCGCCGTACCGGAGGGCGGACGGCCGGTCCAGGTCTTCCAGCGGCCGCCGCGCCGCCGGGCGCCGGGCCGCAGGGGCCGCAGGGGCAGGGCGTGCCCGTGTGGACGGTCGTCACCGCGTTCGGCATGGGCGCCGGCGTGGCCCTCGGCAGCGCCGTGATCGGCTGGCTGCTCGGCCGGGCCGGCCGCAGGGGCTGACCGGCCCCTCGCGGCGGGAGATCTTCCGGCGTAACGTGGCGGTATGCGCGAGGCACGTGCGGAGGACGCCCGGACCGAGGCCAGACGACTGATCCGCGACCTGCTCGGGGAGGAGCGGCTCTCCGCGGCCGCCCTGGTGCGCGAGGCGGAGACCGTGCTGGGCGCCGATCGCGTCGCCCGCTGCGCGGAGCTCGCCCGCGGTGCCCCGCTCACCCGCCGCTCCGCCGAGCTGGCCTCACTGGCCGGGCTGCTGGTCGGGACGCGCGAGCTGGGCGCGCGGTGGTGGGAGCGGGCGCGGGGAGGCAAGCCGCTCACCCCCGACGAGGTGCTCCGCTCCGCGACCGCCGTGGAGCCCTGGACCGACCTGACCGTGCTGGAGATGCTCACCGCCTGGATCGCCGACGACGCCGCCGACCGCCGATGGGGTACGCCCGCCGCGGCCGTGGACCTGAACTCCTGGCAGGCGGAGGACCGCGTCGCGCTGCCCGGCGGCGTCGCTCCCGGCGACAGGATCGTGCTCTCCTTCGACGCGGGCGGACGCCTGGACGCGGTGGTGGTCCGCCGCCCGGACGGCGACCTCGGCTCCAATCTCGACTTCGACTCGCTGCGCTACTCCCGTCCGGCCGAGGCCCAGTGGAGCTGGGGCGTCGCGGCCGGCCTGGGCCCGCACCCCCTCGCCGGGGAGGACCCGAGCCCGTACGGCACGCCGGTGGACGCCGGGGCCGCCCGGACGCTGCGCGCCTGGGCGCTGCGCCACGGCGCCGGCGCGGCGCAGACCGGTCCGGAGTGGCGGGTCAGGGGCGACGTCGTCGCCGCGATCGAGCGCGTCGACTGGATGTGGCGCAGCGGGGAGTGGTTCGCCTGGTGGCGGGCGGTGTCCGCGCTCGTCGACGGCGACCCCGTGCAGCTGGACGCCCGCCTGGCGGAGATCGCCGCGGGCTCCTGATCGGCCTGCTCCTGATCGGCCCGTTCCGGCCTGCTCCTGACCGGCCCGTCTCCGGTTCTTGCGGGCGGGCCGCGGCGGGTCCGGCCGTCGGCCGTGCCGGTGGTGGGGGACAGCGGGGGCCGCGCCGTCACCTGCCCGCGATCAGCGCCGCCACCCCGTCGAGGATGCGCGCCAGGCCGAAGGCGAGGGCGTGCGCCGGGTCGGCCGACCCTGGTGCTCCCGGCCCGCCGCCTCGCCGACCCGGGAGGCCACCGGGAACCGGGAGGCGTCCATCACCTTGTCGAGCAGCGGGGCGTTGACCGTCCACCACTCGCTCTCGCTCATCCCGCTGTCCTGCTGGGCCCGGGTCAGGTTCGCCCGGAGCCGGGCGGTGCCCTCGACGTGGGTCAGGACCAGGGCGAGGACGGAGTCCATCTCGACGTCGGACAGGCCGACGCCGTCCAGGGGGCGCAACTCGGCCTCGTACTTCAGCGAGGCGTTCGGGCCCAGGGCGGGCCGGCCGCCGGGGACCTGCAGCATCCAGGGGTGGCGCCGGTAGAGGTCCCAGTTGCGCGCGGCGACGAACTCCATCCCGCCGCGCCAGCCGCCGGGCTGCGCCGACGGTGCGTCCACGTCGTCGTAGAGCCGCCCGTAGGCGGTGTCGACCATCAGGTCGGTCAGCTCGGCCTTGCCGGGAACGTGCGTGTAGAGCGACATGGTCCCGGCCCCCAGCCGCTCGGCGACCTGGCGCATGGAGACGGCGTCGAGCCCCTCGTCGTCGGCGATCCCGATGGCGGCCTCGACGATCGCGCGCACGGTCAGCCCCGACCGCCCCGGCCTGCTGTGCGAGCCCCACAGCAGGGCCAGGCTGCGGGCCGGATCCGCATCGGGGGCCCTTCTCGCGCTCATGGGAACGAACTCCGAATCCTCGTCACCGGCCCTATCCTAATCACTCCGTACGCTGTACGGTACGTCGTACCAAACTATTCGAGCCGCAGGGCGGAGGCGCCCGGCGGCCGCGGAGCGAGGAGGGCGGAAGTGACGGACGCCGGGAGCGCGATCACGGCGCACGACGTGCGCAAGAACTACGGGGGACCGGCGGGCGGAGCGGGCCTGAACGGGCTCGACCTGCGGGTGGGGACGGGGTCCGTCTGCGGGCTGCTGGGCCCCAACGGAGCCGGGAAGACGACGGTGGTCCGGATCCTGTCCACGCTGCTGGACATGGACGCGGGCCGGGCGAGCGTGGCCGGGTTCGACGTCCGCAGGCAGGGGCGGCAGGTCCGCGAGCGCATCGGGCTGGTGGGCCAGTACGCCGCGGTCGACGAGGTCCTGACGGGGCGGCAGAACCTCGTGATGTTCGGCAGGCTCAACCGCCTGCCCGCCGCGGCGGCCGCGCGGCGGGCCGACGAGCTGCTGGAGCGGTTCTCCCTGACCGGGGCCGTGCGGAGGCCGGCGAGCGGATACTCCGGGGGCATGCGCCGCCGGCTCGACCTCGCGGCGAGCCTCATCGTGTCGCCTCCGGTGCTGTTCGTCGACGAGCCGACGACGGGTCTCGACCCCGCCGCCCGGCAGGAGGTCTGGACCGCGATCCGCGAGCTGGTGGACGCCGGGACCACCGTGCTGCTGACCACGCAGTACCTGGAGGAGGCCGACCGGCTGGCCGACCGCGTCTGCATGCTCGCGGCGGGCCGGGTCGTCGCGGAGGGCACCCCCGACGAGCTCAAGTCCGCCCTCGGCGGCGACCGGATCGACCTGGTGCTCTCCGGTCCGGAGGACACCGAGGCGGCCCGGGCCGTCGCCGCCCGGATCACCTCCGGGGAGCCGGACGTCGACCGGGCCGCCCACCGGATCGGCATTCCCGTCACCGGGCGCGTCCGGGCGCTGATCCGGCTGGCCACCGAGCTGAACGAGGCGGGGATCGAACCGCGGGACCTCGCGCTCCGCCGCCCGACACTCGACGAGGTCTTCCTCCACCTGACGGGCGGCACCCCGGCCACCGGTACGGCCGCCGGCCGCGCGGACCCGGCGAGCGGCGCCGACGTGGTCACGGCCGCCCCGCAGGAGGCCTCCGGGTGAGCACGGCGCCTGGCGAGTCGCCCCACCGGGAGCGTCCGGACGGGCATGACGCACGATCCGCCGACCCCTCGAAAGGAAGAAGAACCCCCATGGAAACCGTCCCCGCGGACACCTCCCGCCCATCCGCCCCGGCTCCCCCCTCCGGCAGGGTCCCGGGTCGGCCGGGCACTGACGGACGCCTGGACCATCACCCTGCGCGACCTGAACCACTGGGCCCTGCGGCCGGGAGCGGTCATCGTCGGATGGCTCTTCCCCGTGATGACCGTGCTGATGTTCGGCGGCCTGTTCGGCGGCGCGATCACGACTCCCGGCCCCGGCGGTTACTTCGAGTTCCTGATGCCCGGCATGTTCGCCCTGGCCATGCTCTTCGGCCTGGAGACCACCATGATGGCGGTGACCACGGACGCCGCCAAGGGGGTGACCGACCGGTTCCGCTCGCTGCCGATGAGTTCCTCGGCCGTCGTGCTGGGCCGGTGCGCCGCCGACATGCTCAACTCGATCGTCGGCCTGGCCGTCCTGGCCGGCACCGGGCTGCTGCTGGGATGGAGCTGGCACGAGGGCCGCGGTTCCGCTCTCACCGCCCTCGGCCTGCTGCTCCTGCTCCGCTTCGCCCTGCTGTGGGCCGGGATCTTCATCGGCCTGGCCGCGAGCGGGCCGGAGGCGGTGACCGCCGTCCAGATCCTGGTCTGGCCGGTGGGATTCCTGTCCGGTGTCTTCGTCGATCCGGCCACGATGCCCGCCTGGCTCGGCGCCGTCGCCGCGTGGAACCCGCTCTCGGCGACGGCCTCGGCCGTCCGGGACCTCTTCGGCAACCCGGGTTTCGCGGGGGAGACCTGGGCGGCGCAGCACGCGGGGCTCCTGGCGGTCGCGTGGCCGGTGCTGCTCACCGCCGTCTTCCTCCCGCTCTCCGTACGCCGGTTCCGGAGGCTGAGAAGCTGACCCCTCGACCGGGGCACGGCGGTACGGCCCGGCCCGGAATCGGCCGCTCAGCTCGCGCCGAGGTCTCCGGAGCGGTAGTGGCGGCGGCAGAGCACCTGGTAGCGGACCGGGTCTGCGCCGGTGTCGCCGATGACGACCTGCTCGCCGGTGCGGACCAGCGCGCCGTCGACCACGCGGGCGTTCAGCAGGCCGGGGCGGCCGCACCAGCACAGCACCTCGACCTGCAGCCGGTTGATCTCGTCGGCGAGCTCGAACAGGCGCTGGGCGGCGGGGAACATCCGCGACCGGAAGTCGGAGGCCAGGCCGAAGGCGTAGACGTCGATGCCGAAGTCGTCGGTCAGGTCGGCGAGCTGCTCGATCTGGGCGACGGTGTAGAAGCAGGCCTCGTCGCAGATCACGTAGTCGATCGGCTTGCGGTCGGTGACCAGGGCGACCAGGTCCAGCTCGTCGTCGACCTCGACCGCCTCGCTGTCCAGGCCGATCCGGCTGGTGATCCGCGGCCCGCCGGAGCGGTCGTGCTTGGTCAGGACCATCCCGCGCCTGCCCTGGCGGCCGTGGTTGTAGTTCATCTGCAGGGCCAGTGTGGACTTGCCGCAGTCCATTGGGCCGAAGTAGAAGCGCAGGATCCCGTCCCGGTTCGCGACGGGGACGGGGGAGAGCGCGGACGATTCGGTCACGACGGGCCAGCTTAGCGGTTTGCCCATGGTGTTTGAGCAGGGATACAACTGGTAGGAATGCCAGGTCCCGCGTAGGTCAAGCCCGACTCGGCTTGCCTCCGACAAAGCGTGGGAGATTCTTTTGGCCGACAGAAACATGGGAGTACACCTGTGACGACCGCCAAGACCCCACCCCTTCCCCCGGCGGCGGCGCCCACGGCGCCGCTGGCCAAGATCCCCGTGGCGCCGGATCACAATGAGATGCCGCCCGCGCTCGCGGCGATGATGACCGAGGACGAGGCCGTCGCGGCCAAGGCCGAGGCGGCCCGCTGGAGGTACGGGTTCTACGTGGTCCTGACGGGGCTGATCGTCATCCTGGTCGGGTTCGTCGTCGTCGCGGTGCGCGACGGCGGCGGCGGTGCGCCGTTCGCCGGTCTCGTCGGGGTCTCCGGGGCGATCATCGGAGCCTACTTCGGCGTCCAGGTCGGGCAGTCCGGCAAGGACCGGGTCGAGGCCGAGCTGCGCCGCACGAACGAGATGGCGATCCGGCTGGCCGCCAAGGTGCACGCGCACGACGCCGACGCGGTGATCGGCTCCATCATGGGCAACCGCCGCCGCTGAGCCGCCCCGCCGGACCGCCGCCGACCGGGCCCGTCCCACGGGATCCGGCCGGCGGCGGACCCGT
>NZ_CDRNDK010000416.1:0-5467 GCF_977012225.1 Planomonospora algeriensis
GCTGGCAGGAGAACGACCAGCGGCCCTGCCCGCCGGGGTCATCGGCGCGGATGTGCTTCAGCTCGGCCGACTGGTCGCCGTAACGGACGCTCACGCCCGCTGTGGCGTAGGCGATGCGGCGGTGCTCCAGGGCGGCGTTGTAGAGCTGCCGGTGGTCTTCCAGGCCCGCGGCGAGCGCGGCGGCCTGCTTGGCGGTGGGGCGCAGCAGGAACGTGAACGATCTGCGCACACCCACCTCCCATCACGTTCGGTAACGACAGCACCACGATATCGGCTGACGCCGGTAAAACCGGGAAGGACATCCATGATGCGCGGACCTGACAGGTCAGGGCACGCTCGGGCCTGGGCGGCCCTCCCGCTCCCGATTCCCCCGTCGCCTGAAGGCGACGTTCCCCTCGGGAGGATCTGATGGAGCTGGCCTTCGAACGGCGCGGGGTCGGAGCGCCCCTGATCCTGCTGCACGGCATCGGGCACCACTGGCAGGGGTGGCTGCCCGTGCTCGACCGTCTCGCCGCCGAGCGGGACGTGATCGCCGTCGACTTCCCGGGCTTCGGCGTCTCGCCGCCGCTGCCGCCCGGCACGCCGTACACCGCGGAGACGCTCGCGGACGCGGTCGAGTCCTTCTGCGGGATGCTCGGCGTCCGCGAGCCGCACGTGGCGGGCAACTCGCTCGGCGGCTACGTCGCGCTGGAGCTCGCCTCCCGGGGGGTCGTCCGCACGGCGGCGGCGCTGTCCCCGGCGGGGTTCTGGAGCCGGAGCGAACTGCTCTACCTCCAGACGGTGCTCCGCGCGACCAGGGCGGCGGCACTGGCCCTCCCTCCGGAGCGGGCCGAGGCGACGGCGCGCAACCCGGTCGCGAGGGCGCTGTCGACGGGCGTGATGGTGGCCCACCCGGGCAGGCTCTCCGAGGAGGCGGTCCTGGCCGCCGGGGAGGCCCTGCGGGGTGCCAGGGGGTTCGACGAGACGCTGGCCTCGTTCGCGTGGCTGATGCCTCCGGCGCCGCCCAAGGTGCCGGTCACGATCGCCTGGGGCGAGCACGACCGGCTGCTGTTCCGGCGGCAGGCCGTACGGGCGGCGCGGTGGTCCGGGCAGCGGGTGAAGCTGCTGCGGGGCTGTGGCCACCTGCCGATGAGCGACGATCCCGAGTTGGTCGCGCGGGTGCTGCTGGAGGCGTCCGCGGGTTAGCGCGCCACGGAGCTCAGGACCCGCCGGTGCGCGGCCGGACTCCGGAACCCGGCCGCGCGATCCGTTCCGGCCCGCTCACCCGGCCGCGCGGTTCGTTCCGGCCCGCTCGGCGCCGGGCGTCGCGTCCCCGTCAGCGCATGGTCTGTCCCCAGACGGCGAGCATCACGATGATGAACGCGATCATGACGCCCGCGTAGGCGACGGGACCGAGCCGCAGTGCCCGGCGCACCCGGTTCAGTCCCCAGGCGAACAGGAACGCCAGGAAGACCAGCAGGATCAGTCCGCTGTCCATCGTCACCGCCTCGGGGGAGTCTCGCTGACCAGTATGCGCCGTCCGATCGCCGGGTGCGGCGGTTCCGTGGGCGCCTCCCGGACCCGGCGGGTGGGTACGGCGCGGCGGTTCGTGGCAGGGTGGCCGTCGTGAACAGAACGTCGAAGACAACGCGTGTCCTGCTGGCGGCGGCGTTCGCCGCGTGCCTCTCCGCCTGTGCGGGGGAGGGCGGCTCGGACCCGTCCGCCACTCCTGCGGCGCCCTCCGCCTCGGGATCCGCTCCGCAGACGGCGTCCCCCGCCGTCTCCACCCCGGCCCCGGCCCCGCCCTCGGAGCCGGCCGAGACGTTGTTCCCTGCCCCCTCGCCCTCGGGGGGGACGTCGACCCCGGACACCCTCGGTGGCAGAGGCCTCGACGAGGACGTGCTGGGTCAGGTCACCATGAAGGGGGCGAACTCCATCCTGGTCACGGGGGACGACGCCGGCGACCGCACCGCGCAGCTCCTGCCGTACACCGAGGTGCTGGACGTCCAGGGCGGCATCTGCGACGAGGGTGCGATCCCGCACCGGTGCAACGTGGACCAGCTGAAGAAGGCGCTCAAGTCGGGTACCTCGCTGTACGCCAAGGTGACGATCAAGGACGGGGTGGCGGTGACGATCGAGGAGCTCGTCAGGAACTGACCCGGCAGCCGTCGATCACGCCCGGCCCCGGGGCGTACCGCTGTGCGGGCGTGATCGGCGGGTGGCGGCCGCGGCCGGAGACGATCGGACGTGGCCGGAACCGGCGAGGGAGCGGCAGGGGTGACGGGGCGGTCAGAAGCCGAAGGAACGGCCGATGATCTCCTTCATGATCTCGGTGGTCCCGCCGTAGATCGTCTGGACCCGGCTGTCGATCCAGGCCTTGGCGACGGGGTACTCCATCATGTAGCCGTAGCCGCCGTGCAGCTGGAGGCAGCGGTCGATGACCTTGGTCTGCAGCTCGGTGGTCCACCACTTGGCCTTGGCGGCGTCCACGACGGTGAGCCGCCCCGCGTTGAGGGCGAGGATGCACTTGTCCAGGTAGTGCCGGGCGATCTCGACCTCGGTGTCCAGCTCGGCCAGCACGAACCGGGTGTTCTGGAAGGTGCCGATGCTGCGCCCGAAGGCCTGGCGGTTCCTGCAGTAGTCGATGGTCGCCTTGAGCACGGTCTCGGCGGCGGCCACCGCCGCGACGGCGATCGACAGGCGCTCCTGCGGCAGGTTGCCCATGAGCTGGAAGAAGCCCTGGCCCTCCTGGTCGCCGAGCAGGTTGGCGGCGGGGACGCGGACGTCGTCGAAGGACAGCTCGGCGGTGTCCTGGGCGTGCATGCCGATCTTGTCCAGGTTGCGGCCCCGGGTGAAGCCCTCCATGCCGCGCTCCACGACCAGCAGCGAGATGCCGCGGGCGCCGCGGCCGGGTCGGTCTTGGCGACGGTCACCACCAGGTCGGAGTTGATGCCGTTGGTGATGAAGGTCTTGGAGCCGTTGAGGACGTAGTGGTCGCCCTCGCGCACGGCGGTGGTTCGCACGCCCTGCAGGTCGCTCCCGGCCCCCGGTTCGGTCATCGCGACGGCGGTGATCAGCTCGCCGCTCGCGAACCCGGGCAGCCAGCGGGCCTTCTGCTCGTCGTTCGTCAGGTCGACGAAGTACGGGGCCATGACGTCGTTGTGGAGGGAGAAGCCGAGGCCGGACGCGCCGACCCTGATGATCTCTTCGACGATCACCGCGTTGTAGCGGAAGTCCTTGATCCCCGCCCCGCCGAAATCCTCCGGCACCCCGAAGCCGAACATCCCGACCTCGCCGGCCTGCTTCCACACCTCACGGGGGACGATGCCGTCCTTCTCCCACCGGTCGTGGTGCGGCACGACCTCCCGGGCCAGGAACTCGCGCACGGTCTCCCGGAAGAGATCGTGCTCCTCCTCGAAGAGGTCTCGCTGCATGGACTGCCTCCTTTGGGGTCTCCGCAGACCAGAATACGATTCTGTTTCCTGGAGGTACAGGTGGCCGGGGGTGCCGGGTTCCCCTGCTTGGAACGTTCGCGAGATCACAACTGCGCCACAGTGCCCTGGGAGTCTCCCCGAACCCCCTGCGGGGTGCTGCCGCATACCAGTACGATCCGGACCGGTTGTGATGAAATGACCATTTCTGTGTCCAGGTTTTACGAGCGGAGTGACCAGTGGCGCGGTGGACAACAGGTCTCCGTACGGCAGTCGCGATTCCGATGCTGGGTCTGCTGAGCGGTGCGCTGGTCGTGCTGTCCTCCGGCACGGCCTCCGCCAACAACGCCGAATTGGTGGTCGACTACGCTTGCACAGGCGGGATCGGCAAGAGCGGTCCGGTCAACCTCAGGACCAAGGTGTCGATTCCCACGACGCTCGCGGTGGGCGAACCACTCGCCATCGGGTGGACGATCGATTATCTGGACGGGACCAGGTTCGGCTCGCCCGACTTCTTCGCTTCCCAGGGCAAGGTCACGGTCACCGGAGACGTGCAGTTGTCCGGGGGCTGGTACGGCGTGCTCAAGCCCACGGGAAGCCTCGACCAGTCCGGCCCGCTGCGTCCCGACTCCCCGCTGGAGCTTCCCGAAGGAATCTCCGACTCCGCGCACACCACCCGGGCGACGAAGGTGAAGGTCACGCCCCAGGCTCTGGTCGTGGACTTCACGCCACCGGCAGGTGAGGTGATGGTCAACGACGACGACTCGCGAGTGCTCTACGAGACGGGCACCTGGAGGGACCTGAACGACCAGCCGGAGCACCACAACAACCATCACCAGGACATCCACCGTGCGAGGGACAAGGATGCCACCGCGTCCCTGGAGTTCACCGGGACGGGGATCGAGTACGTCGCCCAGCGCGACTTCCGGGCGGGAAGGGCCCGGTTCTACCTCGACGGCAAGGAGACCACGCCGGCCTACGTGGACGCGTCGAAGGAGGATGACGGCACGTCGACGAGTTTCGCCAACAAGGGCGGCCTGACGCTGTGGAGTCTCCGCGGCCTCGACTACGGCAAGCACCGCCTCCAGGTCGTGAACGACGAGCAGGACAAGTGGACGCAGCTGGACGCCTTCCGAGTGATCACCGAGGAGCTGGCGAGCCCACCGCTCGCGTACAGGGCCACGTGCACGCTGGTCAGCGCGCCGGTGTCGGTGGACGTGACCATCGGAGGCGCTCCGAGCGGAACGCCCGATCCCACCGGGACGATCTCCCCCACTCCGACGGGCACCGGCAGCACGCCGCGACCGACGGTCACCAATTCGGGCACCTGGCCGCTGCCGACGTGCACCTCGACGCCCACCCCGACGCCCACGCCCACGGCGATCCCGTCATCCACGCCCACCGCCCCCAAGCCCTCACCGACCTGCACCAACCCTCCGGCGGGCGGCGGGTCCACGCCGACGCCGACGAACAAGAGCGCCTCGCCCACGGTCACGGTCACCGCCAAGACCACCACCACGCCCAAGCCGACCGTGACCGCCACCGTCACCGTCACGCCCACCCGGGCGACGCCCACCACGCCCCAGGTCGTGGTGACGCCCCAGGGCGGCGCGGACACGGGCGGCGGACCCGGTGAGCCTTCGGGGCTGGGCCTCGTCGGGGCAGGATCGGCCGTGGTCTTCGGCGGCATGCTGGGCGGCGTGGCGCTCGTCCGGCGCCGGGCGGGGCACGCGCGGGGCGGGGAGTAGGAATGAGCGCCGGAATGTACCCGGAGCCGCCGCAGGAGTCGCCCGGCCCCCTTCCGGGCGGCGGTTCCGGTTACCCGGGTGACGGCTCCGCCGGCCGGGCGGCGCACCCGCTCCCGGCGGGGGCAGGAAGTGGCTGCTGCCCTCCCTGCTGGTCGCCGGGTCGCTGGCCGGGGTGGCGATGGTCATGGCCGGGCTGCTCACCTACCTGGCCCCGCTCTCCGAGGAGGAGATGTACGGGCCTCCGGTTCCCCAGGCCGCAGCGCAGGCCCAGCCGCCGCCGCCCGTCCAGCCGCAGGACCAGGGCGCGGC
>NZ_CDRNDK010000417.1:0-5464 GCF_977012225.1 Planomonospora algeriensis
CGGGCCGAGCAGGGCCAGGGCCAGGAACGTGGCGGCCCGCGCCCGGCTGGAGACGTCGGAGAACACCGGGGTGGTGCGGGCCACGCTGGGGTGCAGCGCGGCGCCGCCGATGAGGACCGAGGCGCCCAGCCAGGCGACCGTGGTGACCGCGCCGGACGGCCGGCCCGTCGCCAGATCGAGCAGCCGCGCGCTGTCGGCGACGAACAGGGCGCCCTGGGCGGTGCTGAGCAGGGTCAGCCACGGAGCTCTGTCCTTGGCCAGTGCCAGCCGTACGACCAGGCCGAGCAGGAACAGGTCGATGACGGGGGTGGCCAGCGCCAGGGCGAGCTGCGCACCGGCATAGTCGCTGCGGTCGACCACCGGGTCGATGAAGAACGCCCAGAAGGGCATGGCCACGCCGACGGTGATGATGGCGGCGTCCAGCAGCGCGGCTCGGAGCGAGCGGCTCCGCTGCCTGCTCAGCAGCACCAGGGCGGGCAGGCCGAAGGAGTAGCAGACCACCACCAGGACGCTGTAGACGCTCATGGCGCCGGGGATCTCCAGCCAGACCCAGCCGACGGCCCAGACGAGGCCGGTCGTCAGCCAGTTCATGACGCTGCCCGTCGCGAGCAGGCGCCACGGCCGCTGACCGCCCAGGCGGTGCCGGCGGATCCCGGTGACGACGGCCAGCGCCGCGACCCCCTGCAGCAGCACCCAGGGCAGCACGTCCAGGGGCGGGGAGAACACCGGGGTGGCCAGGGCGAGCAGACCCGCGCCCGCGAGGAACGCCGACCGGCCGTACGGCTCGCGCACCAGGCGCGAGCAGGCGGCGGGGACCGCTCCACGCGATGTCCGGCTCATGGTCCCTTCCTCGATCACCGTGCACGGGAACCGGATGCCGGAACCGGCCCCGGCGGTACGGCGCGGCGCTTGCGGGGTGCCGAGGGGGTGCCGCCCGGTCACCGGGCGGGATCACCTGCTGGCTCCTCCGGTCCGGCGGATCCCTCATCGGCAGCGGGACCGGGGAGTTGACGAAGAAAGAGGGCGAACATCACCACCGGGCGGCGCGATCCCAGCGGGGGCGCGGTCGCAACGGGGGGCGCGGTCCGACCCTCGCGTGCGGCCTTCGGCGGGTGGCGGCCGGTCGCTTCCGGCCGCCCTCCGCCCACGGCCCAGGGAGCGCCGACCGCGGTCCGGCGTTCGGGGGAACGAGGCCGGACAGCGGCCAACCTAGGCGGACACGGCAGGGGGCGTCTGCGGAGAAATGCACTCAGCATCGCTCCCGCGCGGCCGGGATCTCGGCCTCTTCAGGCCCGTCGCTCCCGCGCGGCCAGGATCTCGGCCTCCTTGCTGGGGTCGATGCCGTGCCGCATGCGCTCGGTGCCGAAGGACCGGCGCTCCTCCGGGACGTCGCGCAGCCAGGTCCAGGTGTCGCGGACGGTCTCCGTGACCGGTCGGCAGGTCAACCCGGCGGCCACGGCCTTGGCCGAGGAGGGCAGCCACACGCCCGCGAGCTCGGGGATGTCGGGGGCCCAGAGCGGCAGTTCGGTCCACGGCTGCACCCCGTGGTCGAGCAGGACGCGGTCGTCGACCCAGACGAGCTCGGCGGACGACCCGGTCGCCGCCCGGCACTCCTCCAGGAAACCGCCGTAGGTGAGACCGTCGCGGATCCCGGCGGCGAAGAACCGGTCCTGCGTGCCCGCCTCGGCCTGCGACAGGGTGAAGGCGGCGAGGTCGCGTGCGTCGATGATCTGCATCTCGACTCCGGGATCGCCCGGCGCCAGCACCTTCCCGCCGCGCGCCATCCGGGTCAGCCACCAGGGGAGGCGGCCGACGTTCTCGTGCGGGCCGAGGATGAGACCCGGCTCGATGATCAGGGAACCGCCGTCGAACCCCTGCTCCACCGCGCGCTCGCAGCCCGCTTTGAGCGTGCCGTAGTCGCTGTCGTCCGGTCCGGCGTCGGGGGCGCACTCGAACCGGGGCGAGTCCTCGTCGGTCGGGCCCTTCCCCGGCCAGAGGGAGCAGGCCGAGATGCTGGAGATGAAGGCGTAGGTGGCGGCCTTCCCGTTGAGCGCGCGCACCGATTCGCCGACGACCCGGGGGACGAACCCGCAGACGTCGACGACGGCGTCCCACTCCCGGCCGTCCGCGAGCCGCGCGAGGTCCTCGGGGGACTCGCGGTCACCCCTGACGGCCTCGACGCCGGGCAGGTCCTCGCCGCTCCTGCCCCGGTTGAACGTGGTCACCTCGTGTCCGCGCCGCAGCGCCTCCTCGACGATCGCCCGGCCGAGGAACACCGAACCGCCGATGATCAGAGTTCTCATGGCGGCTCATTCTTCGCGCCGCCCGGGAGGAAGGACAGCCTGTTTCACCTCCGGCGCAAGCCGTACGCCGAGAGCGGAGCGGTCCGGGGAGCCGTCGGCGGGGGCGGGGGAGTGGTCGAGGACGTGGACCCTGGCGGCGCCGATGTCGAAGTACAGGCCGACCAGTTCCAGGCGCCCGGCGCGCACCCGCCGGTCCACCTCGGGGTGGGTGCGCAGGTTCTCCAGCTGCTGGATCACGTTGATCCGGCAGAGCCTGTCGAGCGGACCGCGCCCGGCGTCGTCGTCGCCGCCTGTCGAGACGAACCGGGCCAGGCTGGGAGCGCCGTGCCGCAGCCAGCGGCCGAGGCCGGGCAGTTCGGCGGCCTTCCCGCCGCCGTCGAGCAGCGCCGCCATGGCGCCGCAGCCGGAGTGGCCGCAGACCGTGATGGTCCGGACGTCGAGCACGCTGGTGGCGTACTCGATCGAGGCGGCGACGGAGTGGTCCGCAGGCGCGGACCCCCGGCGCGGGACCAGGTTGCCGATGTTGCGGACGGTGAACAGGTCGCCGGGACCGCTGGCGGTGATGAGGTTCGGCACGATCCGGGAGTCCGCGCAGGTGATGAAGAGGTGGGAGGGCTCCTGCTTGCGGGCCATGCCGTGCAGCACCGGGCGGATCAGCGGGGCCGTACGGCGGTGGAACTCCCGGGCGCCGGCCAGCAGATCGGGTACGGCGGGGCCGCCGGGGTCACCGGTGGCGCCGTCACCGGGAACACCTCCACCGGGAACACCTCCACCGGGAACGCCCCCGCCGGGAGCGCCGTCGCCGGACCCGTGGCGGACCGGGATCAGGCCGCCGGCGGACATCGGCCTGCGCCGCCGCCGGTGGGACCAGGGCAGCCACCAGCGGTCCGGGGCCACCGGCGGGGTCTTGGCCGGGAACATCCGGGCGCCGCTGGCGGCCATGGCGTACCACTCGTCGTGGATCTCGTCGATGTCCACGGTGCCGCCGCCGCGTTCGTGGTTCTGCCGCCAGGTGTGGACGGCCTCGAAAGCGGCGTTGTCCATGAAGTCGATGTTCAGGTCGAGGTCGACCGCGGTCCCCGCCGGGATCGCGCGCAGCTCCGAGGTGAGCCGGGGCACGCCGAGGAAGGTCAGCGAGCCGCCGATCAGCACGTGCCAGCGGCCGTCGGCCTCCGGTACGGCGTGCACGGTCACCCAGGTGAGGCGGCGCAGCGCCAGCAGCGCGGCGAGTCCCAGACCGAGCAGCACGCCCTCGGCGAGGCCGAGCAGCACCACCCCGGAGAGGGTGACGAAGTAGACCGGTACCTCGCCGTGGCCGCGCAGGTTGCGGACGTGCCCGACGTTGACCATCTGGACGCCGATGAAGACCAGCAGCGCGGCCAGCGCCTCCATCGGGATGAAGGCGACGCTCCAGCCCAGGCCGAGTGCGAACAGCAGGATCCAGACGCCGTGCAGGATCGCGGACCAGCGGCTGCGCGCCCCGGCGCGGGCGTTGGCGGTGCTGCGCACGATGACCCCGGCGACGGGCAGGCCGCCCAGTGCGCCGCTCACCATGTTGGCCACACCCTGGGCGGTCAGCTCCTTGTCGAGGTCGGCGCGCCTGCCGTCGTGCAGCTTGTCGACCGCCACCGAGCAGAGCAGGGACTCCACCCCGGCGAGCAGGGCGACGAGCAGCACCGCGGTGGCGATCCCGTGCCAGTCGCCCATGGGCCAGGCCGGGGCCGACCACCCGCTCAGGCCCACCGACAGGTCGATCCGGGTGACGTCCCAGCCGAGCACCAGGGCGGTCACGGAGGCGGTGGCGAGGGCCGCCAGCGGGGCGGGGACGATCCGGAGCCGCTGCGGCAGCCGGGTCCAGGCGGCCAGGACCGCGATGGTCAGCAGCCCGGCGAAGACCGGAGGGCCGTGGTGGTCCTGGACCTGCTGGGGGAGTTCGGCGAGGTTCTCGATCGCGGAGGACTGCGGGGCGCCGCCGAGGACCACGTGCAGCTGGGACAGGGCGATCACCACGCCGACGCCGGCGAGCATGCCGTGCACCACGGCCGGGGAGACGGCCAGGGCCGCGCGGGCGACCCGGAAGATCCCCAGGAGGAGCTGGAGCCCGCCCGCCAGCAAGGTGATCATGCAGGTGGCCCGCCAGCCGTACCGCGTGACGAGATCGAAGACCACCAGGGCGAGCCCCGCGGCGGGGCCGCTCACCTGGACGGCGGAACCGCCCAGGAGGCCCGCCACGATGCCGCCGACCACGCCGGCGACGAGCCCGGCCGCCAGCGGTGCCCCCGATGCGACCGCGATGCCCAGGCAGAGGGGCACCGCCACCAGGAAGACCACCAGGGAGGCGGGTAGGTCGTGCCGTAGCACGGAGATGAAATGACTGCGAGTGGTCGATGAGTCACTCTTCGTGTCCGTCCCCATGGGACAGACCTTATGCCGAAGGCCCCCGGCGGAGGAGGTGGTTACCGGAGGCCTTTACGGATGATGGAGGAAATCAGCGGTAATAGTCGGGGTAGTCCTGATCCTGGTCCTGGCTGCGGTGGTGGCCGCCCCGCGAACCCGCGCGGCTGTGCCCGTCGGGAGCCGCGGCGGTCTCGGCGGTGGCGCCGTAGAGGTCGCCGTAACTCGGCCAGCTCGCGTTCCCGGCGGCGGCACCCGTGGCGGGACCGCCGAGAGGGCCGCCGGCGGGACCCGCGGGAGCCGGCTCCGGCCAGGCGACGGGGTTGGCCGGGGAGGCGTACCGGCCGGTCTCATAGCCGTAGTCCCCGCCGGCCGTCGTGGAGCCGGAGGCTCCGGCCGGGAGGTCGTCGTAGGGGGAGACGACGCGGGACGGGCCGGTCGGGGTCGAGACGGCAGGGCTCGGACCGGTGAGCACGTCGTCGTCGATGGTCGCCCAGCCGGCGCTCACCTCGTAGGAGGAGGTGGCGGGAGGAGTGCCGTAGACGGGGGTCTGGTACGAGCCGTAGGAGGGGGCCGGGTCGTCCAGGATGTCGGCCGTGTTCATCGCGGCCCATCCGCCGGAGTCCGGAGCCGTCGCTTTGGCCCAGGGGTTGTCGGCGGCGGGAGGCGTCGAGGACGCCGCGCCGTAGGACGCGGCGAGCGGATCCGCGGCGGTGGAGGCCGCGGTCGCGGGGGGCGCGGGGTCCCGGGGGGCCGACCGGGGCACG
>NZ_CDRNDK010000418.1:0-5447 GCF_977012225.1 Planomonospora algeriensis
GCGGGCCGTACGCCCGGCGGGCCCCGCCGGGCCCCGGCGGCCGGTAAGCTCCGAGCAGGTCGGCAGCGGCGTTCAAGGGGGCATCGTGGGTGGGGACCGACTCCGTCGAACGGAGCTGGCGGGGCTGGCGGGGACGGCTGTCCTGATGCTCGCGGCCTGCGCCGGCACGGGATCGCCGGCCGTCCGGCTCGCGGCCGGCTCGGTGGTGACGCCCACGGTCCCCGCGACGCCCACCACGAAGGCGACCGGCTCGCCCGCCGCGAGCCCTTCGCCCTCGCCCTCGATCGGCGAGTCGGAGGGGACCCTGCGCGTGCTGGCGCTGCAGGGCCGGGTCGAGTACGGCGGGACGAGCACGAAGGTCGACTGGGTCACGCCGTACGAGAAGCGGACCGGGTGCCGGGTCGTGGCGCTGGACCGGGTGCGGACGGGCGAGGAGATGGCCGCCAGGTTCGAGGACGGCTCCTACGACGTCGTCTCGCCCCCGCCGGAGCTGGCCGGGGCGCTGATGGCCGCCGGAAGCGTCGCACGGGTGGACACCTCCCTGATCAAGGCGTACGGCGACATCCCCGGGTGGCTGCGTGAGCTGCCCGCGCTGCGGCGGAAGGACGGGGTCTACGGCGTCCCCTACCTGTGGGGGGTCAACCGGGTCGTGCACGGCGGTTCCCGTGACGGCGCCCGCGACGGCGGCTATGACGGTCCCGGAGACCTCTACACGGCCGATCCCGTGGCGATCAGGGACGACCCGCTGAGCATCGCCGACGCCGCGCTGGCGCTCGCCGGAGCCGGGCGGGATCTCGACGTCTCCGACCCGTTCCAGCTCACCCCGGCCCAGCTCGACGCGGCGGCCGGGCTGCTGGCCGAGAGGGACGGGCCGGACCGGGTCTACTGGAAGGACCCGGTCGAGGTGGTCCGGGCGGTCGCGAGCGGATCGGTGCGCCTGGCCCAGGCGTGGCCGTACCACGCCGACCTCTTCGAACGCGCGGGCAGGCCGCTGGAGACCTTCGGCAAGGCGCCGGCGACCGGCTGGGCCGACTCCTGGATGATCTCCTCCGCCGCCGCGAGCCGGAACTGCGCCTACAAGTGGCTCGACTGGGTCACCTCGGCCGAGGCGCAGCGGTGGGCCGCCGCCTGGACCGGGCTGGCCCCTGCCAACCCCGAGGCCTGCACGGGCCGCGCCCGCCGGGTCTGCGACGTCCACGACGCCCGGGACGGCAAGCGGCCGGAAGGGGTTTTCTTCGCCGTCCGCCCATCGCGGGACTGCGGCGGCGCGGGCGGGGAA
Source organism: Planomonospora algeriensis (assembly GCF_977012225.1). Taxonomy (NCBI): domain Bacteria; kingdom Bacillati; phylum Actinomycetota; class Actinomycetes; order Streptosporangiales; family Streptosporangiaceae; genus Planomonospora; species Planomonospora algeriensis. Next base: position 1,280 of record NZ_CDRNDK010000418.1, read on the forward strand.
TGCACTGACTACGCCGATTGGGCGGGCCGTTGGAAGACCCTCGTGAAGTAGGCGGGGACTTCCCGGCCGGCGATTGACGAGCCGCGGGCGCTGTCCGGTCCCCCGCCGGGCGCGCCTGCCGCAGGGCGCTCCTGCGTGCTTCCCCCGGCACCGGGCGCCCCGCTCCCTGCCCGGAGAACACCCGCGCCGGAGCGCCCGGACAGGGTGCCCGGACCCGCTGCCCGGACCCGCTGCCCGGACCCGCTGCCCGGACCGGGGCGGGACCCGCTGCCCAGACCCGGGCGTCCGGATCGCGACGGTTTTCGCGGTGATCGCCATTTCCGGCCGTGGATTCGGTGGGAAAACTCTGCCCCCGCTATCGACTGGTTGACCAGTCAGTGGATAGAGTCCCGCCATGAGAATCCTTCTTGTGGGGGCCGGCGGCGTCGGCTCCGCCGTCGTCCCGATCGCCGCGCGCCGAGATTTCTTCGAACACATCGTGGTGGCGGACTCTAAACAGAGCCGGGCCACCGAGGTCGTGGCCAAGATCGGAGACCCGCGTTTCAGCGCCATCACGCTGGACGCCTCCGACCAGGGAGCGGTCGAGGCCGCTCTCACCGAGCACCGCTGCGACGTGCTCTTCAACGCTGTGGACCCGCGCTTCACGATGCAGCTGTTCCGGGCCGCGCTGAACACCGGGGCCCGCTACCTGGACATGGCGATGTCGCTGTCGCGCCCCCATCCGCTCCGGCCGTACGAACTGCCGGGCGTGAAGCTGGGCGACGAGCAGTTCGCCCTCGACGGCGAGTGGCGGGCCAGGGGCTCCCTGGCGCTGGTGGGCATGGGGGTGGAGCCGGGCCTGGCCGACGTCTTCGCCCGCTACGCCGCCGACCACCTGTTCTCGGGCATCGAGGAGATCGGCGTCCGCGACGGGTCGAACCTGGTGGTGGACGGTTACGACTTCGCGCCGACCTTCTCCATCTGGACGACCATCGAGGAGTGCCTCAACCCGCCGGTGGTCTGGGAGGACGGCGGCTGGCGCACCACCGAGCCGTTCAGCGAGCCCGAGGTGTTCGACTTCCCCGAGGGCATCGGTCCCGTCGAGTGCGTGAACGTCGAGCACGAGGAGGTCCTGCTCGTGCCGCGCTGGATCGACGCCCGCCGGGTGACGTTCAAGTACGGCCTCGGCGAGGAGTTCATCAGCGTCCTGAAGACCCTGCGCAAGCTCGGCCTGGACAGCGCCGACAAGATCAAGGTCGGTGGGGTCGAGGCGTCGCCGCGCGACGTGGTCGCGGCCCGGCTGCCCGACCCGGCCACCCTCGGCGACCGGATGCGCGGCAAGACCTGCGCCGGCACCTGGGTGAAGGGCGTCGGCAAGGACGGTGAGCCGCGCGAGGTCTACCTGTACCACGTGGTCGACAACGAGTGGTCCATGCGCGAATACGGCTGCCAGGCCGTGGTCTTGCAGACGGCCGTGCACCCCGTGGTCGCGCTGGAACTGCTGGCCACCGGCGTGTGGTCGGGCACGGGAGTGCTGGGGCCGGAGGCGTTCGACGCGGTGCCGTTCCTGGAGCTGCTCAACGCCTACGGCTCGCCGTGGGGGATGCGCGACCAGACCGGGGTGGAGCAGCTCCGCGAGCCGGCGAAGAGCCACGAGGTGCTGCTCTCCGCCTGACCGCGGGCTGTCCGATCACGACCCGCCCGGCGGGGCGGCCGTCCGGACTCCCGGGGCCGTCCCCCGGCGGTCCGGGCGGCCCCGGTCGAGCCCCGTCCGGGGCCGTCAGGAGAAGGCCACGCTGCGGGACAGGGGGTAGACGTTGCCCGCCCGCTGCGGGAGCAGCGCCTCGGCGCAGTCCGGGCAGGCGAACAGGACCGCTTCGCTGGGAAGGCGGCCGATCCGGACCCTGGGGCGGGGCCACCTCTTGTGGCAGGCCACGCAGGCGTCCCCCTCGCACTGGGCGGGGGTCAGGCCCTCGGGGTCGAACATAATGAGCCGTGCCGTCGCGGTCGGCCTCCAGTGCATCGCGCTTCCCGTCCTGATCACGCAGTCTCCCGTCGGAACCGTTATAACCTCGCCACCCTCAGTGATCGCTTTGCTGAGTCCCAAGCTGCGGTTAAATCGCCTCCCGGGAGCGGGTTGAGCGACGACAAAAAGGGGCACACGGCATCAAGCCGGGTGCCCCTTCTGGATCGTGATAAACGGTCAGACCTCGCAGACCGCCTTCTCCAGGATCTCCAGCGCCTCCTGGAGCAGGTGCTCGGGCATGACCAGCGGCGGCAGGAAACGCAGCACGTTGCCGTAGGTGCCCGCGGTCAGCACGAGCAGGCCCTCGGCGTGGCAGCGCCTGGCGATCTCGGCCGCGGCGGTGGGGTGCGGTTCCCGGGTGCCCGGGACGACCAGCTCGATGGCGGTCATGGCGCCCCGGCCGCGCACGTCGCCGACGATCGGGGCCCGGTCGGCGAGGTCCCGCAGGCGGGGCAGCATGACCTCGCCGATCCGGCGGGCCCTGCCGACCAGATCCTCCGCCTCGATGGTCTCCAGCACGCCGAGCGCCGCCTCGCAGGCCAGCGGGTTGCCGCCGTAGGTGCCGCCCAGGCCGCCGACGTGCACCTTGTCGAGGAGCTCGGCCCGGCCGGTGACGGCGGCCAGCGGCAGACCGCCCGCGATGCCCTTGGCGGTGACGATGATGTCGGGGACGATGCCCTCGTCCTCGCAGGCGAACAGGTGGCCGGTGCGGGCGAAGCCCGTCTGCACCTCGTCGGCGATGAAGACGATGCCTTCTGCCCGGCAGTACTCGGCGATCCGCGGCAGGAAGCCCTTGGCCGGCTCGATGAAGCCGCCCTCGCCGGCGATCGGCTCGATCACGACCGCCGCCACGTTCCCGGCGCCGATCTGCTTGTCGATCTGGTCGATGGCCTGCGCCGCGGCCTCCTCGGCGCAGTTCTCCGCACCCGTGGGCCAGCGGAACGGGTAGGCCAGCGGCACCCGGTAGACCTCGGGGGCGAACGGGCCGAAGCCGTGCTTGTACGGCATGTTCTTGGCCGTCAGGGACATGGTCAGCAGGGTCCGGCCGTGGTAGCCGTGGTCGAACACGACGACCGCCGGGCGGCCGGTGGCGTGCCGGGCGACCTTGACCGCGTTCTCCACGGCCTCGGCGCCGCTGTTGAGCAGGAAGGTGCGCTTGGCGTGGTCGCCGGGGGTGATCTCGTTGAGCTTCTCGGCGACCTTCACGTACGACTCGTACGGGGTGACCATGAAGCAGGTGTGCGTGAAGTCCGCGGCCTGCCGCTGCACCCGCTCGACCACGCGCGGCGCGGAGTTGCCGACGCTCGTCACCGCGATGCCCGAGCCGAAGTCGATCAGGGAGTTGCCGTCGGCGTCGACGACGACACCGCCGCCCGCGTGGGTCACGAAGACCGGCAGCGTCGTGCCGATGCCCGGCGGGACGGCCGACTGCTTGCGCGCGAACAGCTCGCGGGACTTCGGGCCGGGGATCTCGGTGACGACGCGGCGCTCCTGGGGGAGGGACGGGCCGCCCTGGGTGACGGTGCTCATGCTGCGACGGTATGCGGGCCGGACCGGCGTGCCGATGATGCACTATGGCAAAATCGCCGGGGTCGATATGGCCGTGACGTATAAAACCGGGAGGTGGTCGTGGCTCCGACGCTCCGCACCGTCGTGCAGCGGCCGCCGCTCGGCCTCTCCGTGCTCACCGGCCGTGACGCGCTCGACCGGCCGGTGCGCTGGGTGGCGGTCAGCGAGCTGGAGGACCCCACCCCGTTCCTGGAGGGCGGGGAGCTCGTGCTGACCACGGGCATGCGGCTGGACGCCGCGGCCGCCGGGCCGTACGTCGGGCGCCTGGTCGCCCGCGGGGTGAGCGGGCTGGGGTTCGGCGTCGGCCTGGGGCACGAGGAGATCCCCGCCGAGCTGCTGGCCGCCGCGGACCGGGCGGGGCTGCCGCTGCTGGAGGTGCCGCGCGAGACCCCGTTCGTCGCGATCGGCAAGGCGGTCAGCGACCTGCTCGCCGCCGAGCAGTACGAGGAGATCACCCGGGCCTTCGCCGCGCAGGGCCGCCTGACCCGCGCGGCGCTGCGGCCCGAGGGGGCACGGGCCGTGGTCGACCGCCTCGCCCGCGAGCTGGGCGGCTGGGCGGTCCTGCTCGACGAGGCGGGAGCCGTACGGCACGCG
>NZ_CDRNDK010000419.1:0-5429 GCF_977012225.1 Planomonospora algeriensis
CGCGCCGAGCGTGCCCAGGCCCGCCAGCACGGCGCGGGAGACGCCGAGCCGGGCCGCGACCCCGGACAGCAGCGCCGTCGCGGGGCCGTTCGCCGCGGCCAGACCCGCGATGAGCCTCCGCACGGCCGTCCCCGCCTCCAGCATCCTGGCGTTGGCCACGTAGGTCGCCTGCGCGTTGAGGGCGGGCACCACCGCGGCCGCCAGGAGCGGCGCCACGTAACGCACGAGCGCCGCCCCGATGGTCGCGGACGACAGCCCGACGAACGTGTAGGCCACCGCGGTCGCCTTCAGCGCGGCGTCCATCGCGTCGTACATCTCGGCGGCCTGTCCGAGCGTCTCCCGGTAGGGCCGGACCCGGGCCGCCATGAACGCGTCCCGGCCGCGCTCCGTCCACCGGTCGGCGTCGGCGCGGCCGCTCACGGCCGCCCCGACCAGGGCGTCCGCCGACCGGACGCGTTCGGCGACGCCCCCGTACCGGTCCCCGGCGTGCCAGATCTGGGCCGGGTCGGAGACGAGCGTGCCCAGCGCGAGCGCGACGGGGGCGGCGAGGGGGAAGACGGCCGCGGCGCTCGACGCGTTCGCCGCCCCCCAGACGCTCGGAGCCGAGGTGATCACATCACTGGGCGCAACACCCATGGGGACGCTCCCCGGGTCGGTGGACGCGAGCGGATCGACCAGCAAGCTACAAGATCTCATGCGCCCTGACAACGGAGGCGCCGGCCGTGCCGCAGCGGCTCACCGCGGCCCTCCCGCTGCGCAGGGCCCTGCGCACCACCGCCCCCGCTCCTCCGGAGGCCCCCGCAGGATGCCCGATTCACTGCCTGCCGTGGCCATGGCCACCTCCTCCCGGCCTATATATCCGCTCCCGCCGGGATCATTGGCGGAGAAGGCCGCCGATCTCCGGACCGCCGCCGGAGCACCGCATCGGTGATCCGGAAATGTCGGTGCCGGTCTGTAGCGTGGGGTCGTCGGATCACGCGAAGGCCATGGAAGGCAGGTCACATGACCACCCAGGAGAAAACCGTCACCGGCGAGCGGGCCGATCTGCTGCAGACGCTGGCGAAGCACCGGGGGTTCCTCCGCCAGACGGTCGAGGGGCTGACCGACGAGCAGGCCGCGCGGCGCACCACGGTGAGCGAGCTCTGCCTGGGCGGCCTGATCAAGCACGTGGCCGGGGTCGAGGACGGCTGGATGAGGTTCGCGGTCGGCGGGGCCGAGGCGATGTACGGCGAGCCGATCGACTGGGAGGGCCAGTTCCGCATGCTGGAGGGCGAGACCCTGGCCGGGCTGCTCGACGCCTACGAGCGGGTGGCCGCCCGGACGGACGAGCTGGTGGCGACGCTGCCCGACCTGGACGCCGCCCACCCGCTCCCGGAGGCGCCGTGGTTCGAGCCGGGCGCCTCCTGGTCGGTGCGGCGGGTGCTGCTGCACGTCATCGCCGAGACCTCCCAGCACGCCGGCCACGCCGACATCATCCGCGAGGCGCTGGACGGCGCGAAGACCATGGGCTGATGCGCAGGCCGCGGACGGAGAGACGAGCCGGGGCCGAGACGAGCCGGAGCTGAGACGAGCCGGAGCTGAGACGAGAAAGCCCGGGCCGGTGAGACCGGCCCGGGCTTTCACCTCGGTGCGCCGCCAGGGACTCGAACCCCGGACCCGCTGATTAAGAGTCAGCTGCTCTAACCAACTGAGCTAGCGGCGCCTGCGATGGGCCAACTCTAGCAGCCCGGCGGAGGACAGTGCACATCCGCACAGAGCTCGCATCGGCACGGATGCGTCCGGGTCGCTCCGGACACAGATGCGGGGCCGGACAGTTCCCCCAACTGTCCGGCCCCGTCTTCACCTGGCGGGCTCTGCCGTCGCCTCCCCCAAGACGACGGCGGCTCCGCTCGTGGACGCGATCCCCCCGCGTCCTTTTCCGGTAAAAGTCTCCGTTCGGCCCCGGTGGTCCTCGCGGACCTCGTTGACCTGCTTCCACACTAGCGGGGCGAAGGCAACGAGAACGTCATACACAGGTCGGTTTTGCCCCTACACCCGGAGTGACCCGGTATAGCCCGGGTCAGCCTCACGGACCGCGGAGAAACCGTCACACCGGCAGTTCGAGGACGACCTCGGTACGGTTCCGCAGGGCGTTGCTCACCGTGCAGTGGTTCTCCTCGACGCGGTGCGCGACCGCGCGGAAGACCTCGGCCGCCTTCTCGTCGCCCTCGGGCAACTCGACGTCGTAGGTCACGGTGATCGGCCCGAGCCTGGTCGGCTCGACCTTCTCGCCGCTGACGGTCATCGCCAGGCGGACCAGCCGGTGGCCGCGCTTGGCGGTGAGGGGCTCCACCGTGACGATGTTGCAGCCGCCGAGCGCGGCCAGCAGCAACTCGACCGGGGTGAAGACGCCCTGCTCGTCACCGCCGCCCATGGTCACCTCGGCTCCGCGCCCGTTGCGCGCGATGTATCCGTCCTCGGTCCGCTCCACGTGCACCGATGCCATGATCCGTCCTCTCCGGTCGCCTGCCGATCACCCTATCCAAGCGGGCGGTACGGCCAGGCGGGGCCGCCGGGCCGTACCCGGCGGCCGCATCCCACGGCGGAGCGGGGCGGACGGCCCGGCGGAGCGGGATCAGGGTTCGGGGGCGACCATGGCGTCCGGGTGCTTGGAGAGGTAGTCGATGTAGAACGGCCGCAGCGCCTCACCGAGCTCCCCCTCGCCCGCCACCATGGCGTCGCTGAGCAGAGCCGAGACCCGGGTGAGGTCGTTGGCCGTCGCGTCGTTGTTCCCGCTCGCCGCCTCGGCCGGCGGGATCATCTTGAGCAGTTCCCAGAGAAAGCCGAAATCCCCGTGGTGCACCGCGTACCCCACTGCCCGGTCGTGGAGCTCCCGGGCCGACAACGCGTCCAGCTCATCCGTTTCCAACGATCCCACCCCCTTATGCCCCATCTGCCCCCAGATGTGGGCGATCATGCGCCCTCATCGTCGATGGAACGGTCAGCGGCCGGGCCGATCACGATGAACGGCTCCCCAACGCGGGTCCCGCCACGGAAGATCAAGCCCGGTCCACGCCACGACCGGCGCCGGAATGGCTAGTGTCGAGGCATACCGGTCGACGCAAAGATCTACGGACCTTCGGGCCTATCGGCCGTCCGTTCAACCGTGCGAGGATCCCCGAACGTGAAGATAATCATCAAAATCCTCATCGTGGCGGCCTCCCTGTGGGTGGCCGAGCTCCTCGTGGACGGGATCACCGTCTCAGGTGACACGACACCGAAGAAGATCGGCACCCTGATCGCGGTCGCCTTCGTCTTCGGCCTCGTCAACGCGCTCCTCAAGCCGATCATCAAGACCGTCGGCTGTGCCTTCTACGTCCTGACCCTCGGGCTGTTCGCGCTCGTCGTGAACGCCGGCCTCCTCCTGCTCACCAGCTGGATCGCCGAGCAGCTCGATCTGTCGTTCCAGGTGACCGGCTTCTGGGCCGCCCTCTGGGGCGCGATCATCATCGGCGTGGTGAGCTGGCTGCTCGACCTGGTCCTGGGGCGCGACGACTGACTCGGCGATCGACCTGGTCCTGGCCCGCGACGACCGACTCGGCGATCATCGAGTCGTTCCGCCCGATACGCTCCCACGACGAGCGGCGCCGCCTGCTCGGCCGGACCCCGCCGGGCGGGTGACCGGGTGCGGCTCCCCGCCCCGCCCGGCGCGTCACAGGACCCGCTCCCTGACGGCGCGGGCGATGCCCGGGTCGTCGGCGAAGACGCCGTCCAGGCCGAGCCGGTAGAGCTTCTCCAGCCAGCCCATCACGTCGCCGGTGGCGCGCGGGAAGGCCGGGTTGACCGGGTCGCCGAGCCGGAAGTCCAGCGGGAGCTGGGAGTTCTCGTTCCGCACGGTCCAGGCGTGGACCTTCAACCCGGCCCGGTGGGCGTCGCCGACCAGCGCGGTGGGCGCGAGCAGGCGGCCGTCGGGCCCGGTGGGGACGATCCGCCGGGTGTCCACACCGATGCCGTCGGCGTACCGGGCGACCTCCCGCAGTCCCTCGGGGGTGACCATCGTGTCGTAGGTGCGCGCGTCCCCGGCGGCGGTCCAGTCGTACGGCGCGCCGCTCGCGCTGATCAGCTGGATCAGCGGGAGCCGGGTCTTCTCCCGCAGCTCCCGCAGGTTGGCGGTCTCGAAGGACTGGATGAAGACGGGGGAGCGCCGGCCGTCCCAGCCGTGCCTGCGGAGGGTGTCCAGCAGCGGCTCCTCCAGGGAGAGCCCGATGGAGTCGAAGTAGGTGGGGTGCTTGGTCTCGGGGTAGACGCCGACCCCGTGCTCACCGGCCAGCAGCAGGACCTCCTCGAAGGTCGGGATCTCCGCCAGCCCGTCGAAGACGGTGTTGCCCGGCCGCAGTTCGGGCACGCGCTCCACCGCCCGGAGGGTCTTCAGCTCGGCCAGCGTGAAGTCCTCGGTGAACCAGCCGGTGACCGGCCGCCCGTCGATGGTCTTCGTCGTACGACGGGCCGCGAACTCCGGGTGGCCCGCCACGTCCGTGGTGCCGGAGATCTCGTTCTCGTGGCGGGCCACGAGGACGCCGTCCTTGGTGGAGACCAGGTCGGGCTCGATGTAGTCGGCGCCCAGCGCGATCGCGGCCTCGTAGGAGAGCAGGGTGTGCTCGGGCCGGTGGGCGCTCGCGCCCCGGTGGCCGATGACGATGGGCTCGTCGCCGCGGCGCTCGGCGGCGGCGGGTTCGGGTCGGTGCGGCACAACGGTGACGGTACCGGTCGCGAGGACGGTCAGCGCCACGGCGAGGAACCTGCGGATCATCGGATGACCGCGGGCACCGGGCGTCCGGCGAGGAGGCCGGCGACGAGCTGGAGCCCGCACGCGCCGAGGCCGGCCAGCAGCGGTACCGTCCAGCCCCCGGAGACCTCCCGCAGCAGGCCGATCAGGAACGGGCCGAGCGCCGCCAGGACGTACCCGGCCGACTGGGCGACGGCCGACAGCGCCGTCACCGCGGCCGGGTCGGGGGCGCGCAGGGTGATGATCAGCAGGGCCAGCGCGATCGAGGCGCCCTGGCCGACGCCGAGGACGAGCATCCAGAGCCAGGGGACCGTGGCGGGGGCCGCCAGCATCCCGGCGTATCCCGCGGCCGTGAGCAGGGTCGCCACCGTGACGTGCGGCACCTGCGAGCGCGCCCTGCCCGCGTGCACGGGCACCGTGAGCGTGACCGCCACCTGGACGAGGTTGGCCAGGCTCAGCAGGTAACCGGCCTGGTCGGCGGGGAGTCCGGACTCCTGGAAGACCGTCGGCAGCCAGGCGAGCGTGACGTAGAAGGTCAGCGACTGCAACCCCATGAACGCCGTGACCGCCCAGGTCACGGGGGCGCGCAGCAGCGCGCGGAACGGTCTGGGCGCCGCCGGTCCGCCGCCGGGCGGCGCAGCGCCTGAGGCAGCCAGAGTACGGC
>NZ_CDRNDK010000420.1:0-5425 GCF_977012225.1 Planomonospora algeriensis
CCCGGCCTCGACCCCGCCCAAGCTCCACCCCGCACACCGCGCGGGCCACCGCCGCCACGCTCGCCCTGGACGCCGGCGTCCCGCTCGCCGACGTCCAGGAACTGCTCGGCCACGCCTCCCCGGTCACCACCCAGCGCTACAACCGCGGCCGCCGCAAGCTCGACTCCCACGCCGCCTACCGGATGGCCGCCCTGCTCGGCGGCGGCACCTGACCAGGCGGCACCCCGGGCGGCCGGTGGGGAGGGCGGCTGAGGCCGCCGGGGAAAACAAGACTGCTCTTTTCCGGCGTTCCTCCCTAGATTTCCCGTCACGGTCGACGAGGAGGACGCCTTGGCGGAGCTGTGGACGTTGGGCGCGTGGGATCTGACGGAGCTGATCCGCGCCGGAGAGGTCTCGTGCCGGGAGGTGATCGAGGCGCATCTACATCGGATCGACGCGGTGAACCCCCGGGTGAACGCGATCACGGTCGCGCTGGAGGAGGACGCGCTCGCGGCGGCGGACGCGGCCGACAGAGCCCGCGCACGCGGGGACGCGGTCGGCCCCCTGTGCGGGGTGCCGATGACGGTGAAGGAGAACATCGACGTCAGAGGGTCGGCGACGACGCTGGGGATCGTCGCGCTGCGGGAGGCGTCGGCCGTCGCCGACGCGCCTTTCGTCGCCGAACTGCGCGCGGCGGGGGCGATCCCGATCGGCCGGACGAACATGCCCGAGTTCGGCATGCGCTGGCACACCGACAACGCGTTGCGCGGCGCGACGGTGAACCCCTGGTCCGCCGCGCACACGCCGGGTGGATCCAGTGGTGGGGAGGCGGCCGCGGTGGCGACGGGGATGTCCCCGCTCGGAATCGGCAACGACGGTGCGGGGTCGCTGCGATGGCCCGCCCAGTGCTGCGGCGTCAGCGCGCTGAAGCCTTCCCTGGGCAGGGTGGCGCAGGCCGGGCAGGGGGCGGGACCGGCTCCCTTCGCGTTCCAGCTGCTCGCCGTCCACGGTCCGATCGCCCGGCGCGTGCGGGATCTGCGGCTGGCGTTCGAGCACATGTGCGGGCGCTCCGGCGGGGACCCGTGGCATGCACCGGTGCCCGTGTACGGCCCGCCCCTGCCGGCGCCGGTGCGGGTCCGGGTGGTGACCGATCTCGGCGGGACCGGGATGGACCCCCAGGTGGCCGACGCGCTGCAGCGCGCGGCCGCGGCCCTGGCCGACGCGGGCCACCTCGTGGAGGAAGGCCGGGCTCCGGCCCTGGACCGGGCGAGCGAGATCTTCACGCAGATCATGTCGGACTACGGCAGGGTCCACCGGGAGCAACCTCCTGCGGACGCGATCGCCTCTCCCGGGTTCGTGCGCTTCTGGCAGGCGTACGAACCGATCTGGACGCGGGCCGCAGGAGAACGGGCGTTCGACCCGATGATGGAACGGGCGTCCATCGCGCGGCTGTGGAACGAGCAGCTGAGCCGTACCCCGCTGATGCTCGCGCCGATCCGCACGCGTCCGGCCTTCCACGTCGGATCCGATCTGGACCCCCGGTGGCTGGACGACTGGCCGGACACGATGCGCGTGGTCGTGGCGGTCAACCTTCTCGGGCTGCCCGCGGTCGCCGTACCGGTCGCCTCGGCCGACGCGCCGCTGCCGCAGGCCGTGCAGATCATCGGCCCGAGGTTCCGCGAGGATCTGTGCCTGGAGGCCGCCGCGGTGGTGGAGGCCGCGGCCGGGACGCCGACGCCGATCGACCCCCGCTGACCGTCCGCTCCCGGTGGAGGGCCGCGCCGCGTCGGGCGGCACACCGATGAGCCGCCGCGGTGGTGAGCGCGGCCGGGCCGGCCGCAGGCCGCGCGACTGCGCCTGAGACGGGCTCAGACGACCACGACCCGGCGCCCGCGCGTGTGACCGGCCTGGCTGTCGATGTGCGCCGCCGCGGCCTCGGCGAGCGTGTACGACTTCTCGACCGGGATGTGCAGCCTTCCCCTCGAGATGAGGCCGACGGCCTCGGCGAGCGCTTCCGGCATGCTCCCGGCCACGCCGGAGAACCGGGCGCCGAGCTCCGGCGCGGTGAGATCGGCGATGGAGATCACCCTCTGCGGGTCTCCGGTCAGCTCGACGAGCTCGCGGATCACGCCCGCGCCGGCCAGATCGAGCGCCGCGTCGACACCGCCGAGCCACCGCACCCGCTCGGCCCAGCCCTCGCCGTACGTCGTGGCGAGCGCGCCCATGCTGCGCAGGTAGTCCTGGTTCGCGGCCCCGGCAGTGCCGATCACCGCGATGCCGCGGTCGCGGGCGATCTGCAGCACCGCCGATCCGACCCCTCCGGACGCACCGCTGACCAGCAGCGTCTCTCCGGGCCGCACGCCGACCTGGCGGAGGATGCGCAGCGCGGTCTCCATCACGGAGGGGTACCCGGCCGCCTCTTCGAACGTCAGGCCCTCGGGCATGCGGGCCCAGGACGACAGCACGGCGAACTCGGCGTAGGTGCTCGAACCCTCGCCGAACACGTGGTCGCCGATCTCGATTCCTTCGACGCCCTCGCCGACCTCGTCCACCACCCCGGAGGCGTCCTGCCCGACTCCGGCGGGCAGATCGATCGGGTCGATCTCCTGGAGCTGGCCTTCACGGATCCTCCAGTCGACGGGGTTCACGCCCGCCGCCCGTACGGCGATGCGTACCTGACCGGGGCCCGCGTGGGGCTCCTCGGCGTCCATGAGGTGCAGGACGTCCGGACCGCCGAACTCGGCGAAGCTCACTTTCTTCATGCGATCGACCGTAGCACTAACAGTTAGCTTTTAAAAACCGTTTCAGGTTCGCATCTGATAGCGTCAGGGCATGACCGTGACGCCCGGACGCCGTGAGCGCAAGAAGGCCGCCACCCGCCAGAAGATCGCCGACACCGCCCTGCGGCTCTTCCTGGAGCGCGGGTACGACGCGGTGGGCATCCGCGACGTGGCGGCCGAGGCCGACGTGGCCGTCACCACGGTCTTCTCCCACTTCGCCTCGAAAGAGGCCCTGGTGTTCGAGCAGGACGAGGACTTCGAGCAGCGCCTCACGCGGGCGGTCACCGGCCGGGCGCAGGACGAGCCGCTCATCCCCGCGCTGCGCCGCGAGATCCAGGCCATGGTGCGGCATTGCGCAGCGGAGGGCACCGCTGCGATCTGGCGCATGGTCGACGAGACGCCCGCCCTGCGGGAGTACGAGGGGTCGATGAGGCTGCGCCACGCGGAGTCGCTGGCAACGGCCATCGCCGGCGATCTCGACCTGCCGCAGGCCACGACGGCCTGCCGGACGATCGCCAGGTTCGTGGCCGACGCCTATTCGCTGGCCCGGGAGGCGGCCGACCCGGAGGCCGCGGTGGACGAGATCTTCCGGATGATCGAGGCGGCCTGGGAGGCCGCCCGCCCGGCCCCGTGATCGCCTGCCCGGCCCTGGCCCCGGCCGCCCGCGCCGGCCTCGCCGGCACCGGCCGGGCGATCACGGGGCCGCCGGTCTCCTGAGCCGGATCGGAACACCGGAATGCCGGAATACCGGAATACCGTTCCGGATCTGCGCGGCAGGTGTCCTGAACGGTGTTCCGGCGTGCGGCGCGGCTAATGCGGGAGGCGCAGCCCTGAGATGAGCAGCTCGACCAGTCGGCGGGCGTCGTAGCGGGGATCGCTGTCCGCGCCGATGCAGAGGTTCCCGACGCCGCGCATGAGTTCGTAGGCGTCCACGCCGGGGCGGATCTCACCGGCGGCGGCCGCGGCGTCGAGCAGCCGCGCGCACACGGGGACGAGCCGGTCGAGGAAATAGGCGTGCAGCGCGTCGAAGTCGGCGTTGCCCGACTGCAGCACGGCGGCGAGCCCGTGCTTGGTGACCAGGAAGTCGACGAACAGGTTGATCCATCGCCCCAGTGCGGCGTGGGGGGCGGCGCCGTTCGCCAGCAGGGCGGGACCGGCCTCGGCGCAGGCCTCCACCTGGTGCCGGTAGACGGCGATGATGAGGTCCGCCCGCGTCGGGAAGTGGCGGTAGATCGTGGCCACCCCGACCCCCGCCCTGGCCGCGATGTCGCGCACCGGCGCTTCGACTCCCGAGGTCACGAAGACCGCCGCGGCGGCGTCGAGCAGCGTCCTCTCGTTGCGCCGGGCGTCGGCTCGCTTGCGCGTGGCCGCGTTCCCCGCGCTCCCGTCGTCGTTCACCGGGATCCCCTTCCTGTCGGGCTTGCTAAACGGAACGGTGTTCCTTATATTTATCGGAACACGGTTCCGCTTGCTCATGATGCCAGAGCGCGGACCGGCGACCAAGCCGCGCGGCGCCACGAGTCGAAGCCGCAGCCGGCGCCACGATTCACCCGCAGTGGAGGAAACACGGTCATGCAGTACCGCACCTTGGGCCGCACCGGCGTGCAGGTCAGCTCCCTCATGCTCGGCGCGATGAACTTCGGCAGGATCGGGCGCACCACCCAGGACGAGGCCACCGCCATCGTCGACGCCGCCCTCGATGCCGGGGTCAACCTCATCGACACCGCCGACATGTACGGCGAGGGCGAGTCGGAGGAGATGGTCGGCAAGGCCATCGCCGGCCGCCGCGAAGACATCGTGCTGGCCACGAAGGCGGGCATGCCGATGGGCGGCGAGCGCAACCACCGGGGTGGCTCGCGCCGCTGGCTGGTCACCGCGTTGGACGACAGCCTGCGCCGCCTCGGCGTCGATCACGTCGATCTCTACCAGATCCACCGGTGGGACCCGGAGACCGGCGACGAGGAGACGCTGTCGGTGCTGACCGACCTGCAGCGGGCGGGGAAGATCCGCTACTTCGGTTCCTCGACCTTCCCCGCGTACCGCATCGTGCAGGCTCAGTGGGCCGCCCGGGACAATCATCTGAGCCGCTACGTCACCGAGCAGCCCAGCTACTCGATCCTGCAGCGCGGGATCGAGGCCCACGTCCTGCCCGTGACCGAGCAGTACGGGCTCGGTGTGCTGGCGTGGAGCCCGCTGGCCTCGGGCTGGCTGTCGGGCGCGGTCCGCGAGGGCCGGGAGATCGCCACCAGCCGCTCGGGGTTCATGCCGGAGCGCTTCGACCTCTCCGTCCCGTCCAACCGCGCCCGGCTCGACGCGGTCGAGCGGCTGGCGGAGGTCGCCGACGAGGCCGGTCTGACGATGATCCAGCTCGCGCTCGGTTTCGTGACCGCGCACCCGGCCGTGACCGGCGCGATCGTCGGCCCCCGCACGCTGGAGCACCTGCACTCGCATCTCGCCGCCGCGGACACGGTGCTCTCCGCCGACGTCCTCGATGCCATCGACGCCATCGTCGCGCCCGGCGTCGACCTCGCCGCGCATGAGAAATTCGACACCCCGCCCGCCCTGATCGACCCGTCGCTGCGCCGCCGCTGAGGGGTGTCGGGCGGTCAGGCGGCGACCCCGGGCCCGGGGCTCGGCGACGCCGCCGCGTTCCGCTCCCGGTCCGG
>NZ_CDRNDK010000421.1:0-5392 GCF_977012225.1 Planomonospora algeriensis
TGGGCACTAGGGTCGGGCTGGGACCGTCGCGACCCGCTGGCGCGCGCGACCGCGATCCCCGGGCCGTCGCGCGGCGGGCCGTGGCCGGGACGCGGCCGGGGTCGATCGTCCTGATGCACGACGTGCACCGCTCGGCCGTCGAGGCGGTCCCCGAGATCCTGCGGCGGCTGTCGGAGCAGGGCTACGCCTTCGTCACCGTGCCCGAGCTGTTCGGCTCCGCGGGGATGCGCGCGGGCGAGACGTACCGCTCCGGCCCGGCCCCGGCGGCCCGGTCATAGCCGACGGCTATGACCCCATAGCCGGAAGAGATGGGGGCGCCTCCCGGGAAGGACATATAGTTGGCGATCGTGACCCCTACTGTCCTCTTCGGCCGCCTGCACGTTGACCTGTGCCGGCTCGCCGCCGGGCTGTGTCGGGACGACCGTTCGCGATCGTGACCACGCGGCCCTCCCCCCGAGCCGCGGGCACGACGCCCGAGCCCCCCACGCTCCACCACCGCGGCACGCCGGGGACTGCGACATGCGTCACACTCCCACGCCGTGCGGAACGCGAAAGACAACGCGTGACCCCCGAGGGATCTAGCATGGAAGTAAACATGGTGGCAACAGCAACGGCGCCCTTTCGCGTCGAGGAGGACTGAGCTGTGACCAAGCAGGTTCAGCAACTCGACCGCGTGATCATCCGCTTCGCCGGCGACTCCGGCGACGGCATGCAGCTGACGGGTGATCGCTTCACGGCGGGCACGGCGGAGTTCGGCAACGACCTGTCGACGCTCCCCAACTTCCCCGCCGAGATCCGCGCCCCCGCAGGGACACTGCCCGGCGTGTCGAGCTTCCAGCTGCACTTCGCCGACCACGACATCCTGACCCCGGGTGACGCGCCCAACGTCCTGGTCGCGATGAACCCGGCGGCGCTGAAGGCCAACCTCGGCGACCTGCCGCGCGGGGCCGACATCATCGCCAACACCGACGAGTTCACCAAGCGCAACCTGCAGAAGGTGGGTTACGCCGCCAGCCCGCTGGAGGACGACTCGCTCGCCGAGTGGCGTGTCCACCCGGTGCCGCTGACCTCGCTGACGGTCAAGGCCCTGGAGGGCTTCGACCTGTCGAAGAAGGACGCCGAGCGCTCCAAGAACATGTTCGCCCTCGGTCTGCTCAGCTGGCTCTACCACCGGCCGACCGAGGCGACGATCTCGTTCCTGGAGAACAAGTTCGCCAAGAAGCCCGAGATCGCCAAGGCCAACATCGCGGCCTTCCAGGCGGGCTGGAACTACGGCGAGACCACCGAGTCCTTCTCGGTCTCCTACGAGGTCAAGCCGGCCCCGCTGGCGCCGGGCGTCTACCGCAACATCTCCGGCAACCAGGCGCTCGCCTACGGCCTGATCGCCGCCTCCGTGCGGTCGGGGCTCCCGCTGTTCCTCGGGTCCTACCCGATCACCCCGGCCAGCGACATCCTGCACGAGCTCTCCAAGCACAAGCACTTCGGCATCCGCACCTTCCAGGCCGAGGACGAGATCGCGGGCGTCGGCGCGGCGCTCGGCGCGGCCTTCGGCGGCGCGCTGGGCGTCACCACGACCTCCGGTCCGGGCGTGGCGCTGAAGGCCGAGACGGTCGGCCTGGCCGTCATGACCGAGCTGCCGCTGATCGTGGTGGACGTGCAGCGTTCGGGCCCGTCGACCGGCATGCCGACCAAGACCGAGCAGACCGACCTGCTGATGGCGATGTACGGCCGCAACGGCGAGTCGCCGCTGCCGGTCGTCGCGCCGATGTCGCCGAGCGACTGCTTCGACGCGGCCGTCGAGGCCGCCCGCCTGGCGGTGAAGTACCGCACGCCGGTCATGCTGCTCTCCGACGGCTACCTGGCCAACGGCTCGGAGCCGTGGCGGGTGCCGGCCGCCGCCGACCTGCCGGACATCTCCACCGCGTTCGCCGCCGCGCCGGCCGAGGGCGAGGAGTTCCTGCCCTACCTGCGCGACCCCGAGACCCTCGCCCGGCCGTGGGCCGTGCCGGGCACCCCGGGCCTGGAGCACCGGATCGGCGGCATCGAGAAGGCCGACCGCACCGGCAACATCTCCTACGACCCCGACAACCACGACCGCATGGTCCGGATCCGGCAGGCCAAGATCGACGGGATCGCCGAGGACATCCCGCCGCTGGAGGTGGACGACCCCCACGTCCCGACGGCGGGACCCGGGTGCTGGTGCTGGGCTGGGGCTCCACCTACGGCCCGATCGCCGCGGCCGTACGGCGCATCCGCAAGTCCGGGGGGAAGGTCGCGCAGGCGCACCTGCGGCACCTCAGCCCGCTGCCCGCCAACACCGGCGAGGTGCTGAAGTCCTACGACAAGGTGCTGCTCCCGGAGATCAACCTCGGCCAGCTCGCGATGCTGCTGCGCGCCCGCTTCCTGGTCGACATCATCAGCTACAACCGCGTGCGGGGGCTCCCGTTCAAGGCCGAGGAGCTGGCCGACGTGATCCAGGATGTGATCGACAGTGAGTGAGCTGCTGAACGGTTCCGGCCCCGGCCTGAACGGCAAGGGCCTGGCGCTGGTCCCCAAGTCCGACGCCAAGCAGTCCATGAAGGAGTACAAGTCGGACCAGGAGGTCCGGTGGTGCCCGGGCTGCGGCGACTACGCCATCCTGGCCGCGGTGCAGTCCTTCGTCCCGGAGCTCGGCCTCAAGCGCGAGAACATGGTGTTCGTCTCGGGCATCGGCTGCTCCTCCCGGTTCCCGTACTACATGAACACCTACGGGTTCCACTCGATCCACGGCCGCGCGCCCGCGATCGCCACCGGCCTGGCCGCCTCCCGGCCCGACCTGAGCGTCTGGGTCATCACCGGTGACGGCGACTCGCTCTCCATCGGCGGCAACCACCTGATCCACGCGCTGCGCCGCAATGTCAACCTCAACATCCTGCTGTTCAACAACAGGATCTACGGTCTGACCAAGGGCCAGTACTCCCCGACCTCCGAGGTCGGCAAGATCACGAAGTCCACCCCGATGGGCTCGCTGGACAAGCCGTTCAACCCGATCTCGCTGGCGATCGGCGCCGAGGCCTCCTTCGTGGCCAGGACCATCGACTCCGACCGCAAGCACCTGCAGTCGGTGCTGCGCGAGGCCGCCGAGCACAAGGGCACCTCGCTGGTGGAGATCTACCAGAACTGCAACATCTTCAACGACGGCGCCTTCGACCAGCTGAAGGACCCGGAGCAGCGCGACGACATCACGCTGCGACTGGAGCACGGGCAGCCCATCGCCAGCGCCTCCAAGGCCGTACGGCGGGCGGCCGACGGCGGCATCGAGGTCGTCCCCCGCTCGGAGGTGGCCGAGAGCGAGATCCTCGTCCACGACGCCCACCGCGCCGACCCGTCGCTGGCCTTCGCGCTCTCCCGGCTGGACGAGCCGGCCTTCGAGCACGTCCCGATCGGCGTCTTCCGCAGCGTCGACCGCCCGTCCTACGACGAGCTGATGTCCACCCAGCTGGAGGAGGCCGTCGCGCAGCGCGGTCCCGGCAGCCTGGACGACCTGCTCCTGTCGGGGGACACCTGGCGCATCGGCTGATCGGCCTGCCGTACCGGAGGGCCCCTCGCGTGACCGCGGGGGGCCTTCCGCGCTTGCGGGACCCGTGACCTCCGGGCCCGTGACCTCCCCGGCATGCGGCCTCCGGGCATCCCGCGTCCGCGGCACGCGATCTCCGGGCCCGCAGCGGGTTCGGCGGGTGCGTTCTCCGAGCTGGGAGCGCCGCAGAACCGTGAAAGCGCTTCCCGGTTGCGAGAACGTAAAGACGCACGCCGGGGTTATATTTCCATACCTTCTTTACCCTAGGATTGGGCGATATTTACTACTTCGTCCTTTCGGAGGGTCACGTGGTGCCTGAACCGCTCCCGGACGATCACCGGCTCCCGCCGGTCGACACCGCGTCGCGGTCCTGGCTCCGCAGGCACACCCGTGCCATGTTCCTGTCCGATCTGAGCGCGATCATCGTCGCCTGCGCCCTGGAGATGGTCCGGGCGTTCCTGCTGGTCGCGCACGTCGTCACCGTGGAGAAGATCCTCGTCGGCCTGGCCCTGTGCGTCCTGTGGCCGGCCGCGATCGCCGGGGCCCGGGGGTACGAGCAGCGCTTCGCCGGGGTCGGTCCCGAGGAGTTCCGCCGGGTCTTCCAGGCCGCGGCCCTGCTCATCGCCGTCGTCGCGACGGTGGCCTACGCCGCGCAGACCCCCTACGCCCGGGGCTACGTCCTGTTCGCCCTCCCCCTGGCCGCCGTGCTCACGCTGCTGGGCCGGTACGCCATGCGCAAGCGCCTGCACCGCTGGCACGCCCAGGGGCGGTTCGTCCACCGGGTCGTGGCCGTGGGGCACCGCGAGTCCGTGCTGACGCTGATCAACCAGTTCCGCCTCGAACGCCACCACGGCATGGCCGTGGTGGCCGCCTGCCTGCCCACCGCTCCCGGACGGCCGATGCGGTCCGAGATCGCCGGCGTGCCGGTCTCCGGGGACTTCGCCTCGATCCCCGAGGTCGTCCGCGCCCACCGCGCCGACACCGTCGCGGTCCTCGCCTGCCCGGAGATGGACGGCACCGCCCTGCGCCGGCTCAGCTGGCGCCTGGAGGAGAGCGGCACCCAGCTCTACGTCGCCTCGGCCCTCATGGAGGTGGCCGGTCCCCGCACCACCATCAGGCCCGTCGCCGGACTGCCCCTCCTGCACGTCGACCACCCCGAGCTCTCCGGGGTGCGGCAGTTCTTCAAGGACGCCTTCGACCGGGTGGTGGCGGCGGCGGTGCTGCTGCTGCTCTCCCCGGTCATGCTGACGGTGGCGGCGGCCATCCGGTTCGGCGACCCCGGGCCGGCCCTGTTCCGGCAGACCCGGGTGGGACGCGGCGGCCGGGAGTTCCAGATCTACAAGTTCCGCACGATGGTCACGGACGCGGAGAAGATCAAGTCGTCCCTGGTCGCGTGGAACGAGAAGGACGGCGTGCTGTTCAAGATGCGGCACGACCCGCGCGTCACCCGCGTGGGCGCCCTGCTGCGCAAGCACTCCGTCGACGAGCTGCCGCAGCTGCTCAACGTGCTGCGCGGGGAGATGTCCCTGGTCGGTCCCCGTCCCCCGCTGCCCGAGGAGGTCGCCCAGTACGGCGACGACGTGCGCCGCCGCCTGGTCGTGAAGCCCGGGATGACCGGGCTCTGGCAGGTGAGCGGCCGCTCCGACCTGACCTGGGAGGAATCGGTCCGGCTCGACCTGCGCTACGTGGAGAACTGGTCCCTCGCGCTGGACCTGCAGATCCTGTGGAAGACCTGGCCCGCGATCTCCCGCGGGCGCGGCGCCTACTGAGCGGCGGCTACTGAGCGGCGGCGCCCGGCGGACCGGTCGCGGACCGCACGCCCCGGACCGGTCGCGG
>NZ_CDRNDK010000422.1:0-5391 GCF_977012225.1 Planomonospora algeriensis
GGGGCGGCGACCAGGACGCCGCCTAGGGCGGCACCTGCCAGGGGGGCCGATCTCGCGCGCCGTGGGGGGAGGGGCCAGACCACCGGGGCCTCCACGGAGTGGTTTCGGGGGTGTTGCCCGGAAGCTACTCACTGGACGTGATCTATGCAATCCCTTGCCGCAACTTTCTGAATCGTGATGGGCGCGAGGGCTCCTCCGGAGGCCGCAGGCTCATCGATGATGAGGGTCTCAATCCTGCAAAACCCCTACGAACTGCGGATATCCTTCGTTTCACACGTGGTGGACGGGTTGTCGGGGTTCGCGTGGTTGAGTGCGGATGTAACAAGTTTGCAGACTCTTGCAGCAAGTTCTTCCACTGGGCTTCGCGTCGGCGTAACGTCCGGCGTACTCCACACCGGTCGGCGGCCCTCGGGCCCGGACCGGCCCCCTGAGCTATGAGGAGAAATCATGCGGCGAGCCTTCTCGGCCGCGACTATCGTCGCGGCCCTCGCCCTGGCGGTCTCCGCCTGTGGCGGCGGCGACAGCGGTTCGACGGCGGCCCCCGCCCAGTCCGCGCCCGCCGACCCGTCGAAGATCAGCGGCGAGATCACCTGGTGGGACACGGTCCGGCCGGACAGCGAGGGCCCGACGTTCCAGGCCCTGATCAAGGACTTCCAGGCGAAGTACCCGAACATCAAGGTCAACTACGTCAACGTCCCCTCGGACCAGGCGCAGAACAAGTTCCAGACCGCGGCCCAGGCCGGCACCGGCGCGCCCGACGTGATCCGCTCCGAGGTCGCCTGGACCTCCCAGTTCGCCTCGCTCGGCTACCTGCAGCCGCTGGACGGCACCCGCGCCGTCGAGAACGAGTCCGACTTCCTGCCCGGCCCGCTGAGCAGCACCAAGTACAACGGCAAGACCTACGCCGTGCCGCAGGTCACCGACACCCTGGCGCTGATCTACAACAAGAGGCTGCTCAAGGAGGCCGGCTGGGAGAAGGCTCCCACCACGGTCGAGGAGCTCAAGCAGGCCGCGCTCGACGTCAAGGAGAAGACCGGAGCGGCCGGCCTCGCGCTCAACGTCGACGCCTACTTCCTGCTGCCCTTCATGTACGGCGAGGGCGGCGACATGCTCGACGTGCAGAACAAGAAGATCACCATCAACTCGCCCGAGAATGCCAAGGCGATGGGCGTCGTCTCCGATCTGATCACCTCGGGCGCCGCGTCCAAGCCCGCCATCCAGGACAGCTACGCCAACGCGATGACCGTCCTCAAGGACGGCAAGGCCGCGATGATCTACAACGGCCCGTGGGCGCTGGCGGAGCTCTACCAGGGCAAGGAGTTCAAGGACAAGGAGAACCTGGGCATCGCCCCGGTCCCGGCGGGCTCGGCCAAGGCCGGCGCCCCGACCGGCGGGTGGAACTACGCCATCTACGCCGGTTCCAAGAACATCGACGCCTCCTACGAGTTCCTCCGCTTCATGAGCACCGTCGAGGCCCAGGCCAAGGTCGCCAAGGAGATCAGCCTCCTGCCGACCCGCGCCTCCGCCTACGACAACGCCGACGTCAAGGCCAACCCCGACGTCGCCGTCTTCAAGCCGATCATGGAAACCGCGACCCCGCGTCCGTGGATCCCGGAGGGCGGCCAGCTCTTCCAGCCGCTCCTGGAGGGCTACCAGTCCCTGGTCGGCGGCAAGACCTCCCCTGAGGACATGCTCAAGACGGTGGACGAGAAGTACCGCGGCATCTTCAAGGACTGGAGCTGATCCGTGGCGACCTCCACTGGACGTGTGACCGGCACGACCAGGGACCGGGCCGCGGGCGCCGCTGACGGCGCCCGCGGCCGGGGCCGCCCCAAGCAGGCCGGCCCCGTCCGGCGGGCGGTCTCGCAGTACTGGTACGCCTGGGCCATGGTGGCCCCGGTCGTCGTGGTCACCGCCGCGCTGGTCGGCTGGCCGCTGGTCCGCGGTGTCTACCTCTCCATGACCGACGCCACCGAGGCCACGATGGGCCGCACCATCGGCGTCAACGTGATCCCCTCGACCTACGAGTTCACCGGGCTGGACAACTACGTCGACATCCTGACCGGCGGCCTGTTCTGGGAGAAGCTGACCTGGACGGTGCTGTGGACCGTCGCCTGCGTCGCGCTCCACTACGGCCTCGGCCTCGGCCTGGCCCTGATGCTCAACCGCAGGCTGCGCTTCCGCTCGGCCTACCGGCTGATGCTGGTCCTGCCCTGGGCGATCCCGCCGTTCGTCGCCGCGTTCATCTGGCGCTACCTCTACAACAGCGACTTCGGTGTGATCAACGCGATGCTGAGGTCCGCCGGCCTGGGCACGGTGGGCTGGCTCGACGACCCGACCACGGCGAAGATCGCCGTCATCGCGGTCAACGTCTGGATCGGCGTCCCCTTCATGATGCTGGCCATGCTGGGCGGCCTCCAGTCGATCCCCAGGGAACTCTACGAGGCGGCCGAGGTGGACGGCGCGACGCCGTGGCAGCGCTTCCGCTTCGTCACCGTCCCCGGCCTGCGGACCGTCTCCAGCACCGTCCTGCTGCTGGGCACGATCTGGACGTTCAACATGTTCCCGCTGATCTTCCTGATCACCGGCGGAGGGCCGGGCAGCTCCACCGAGATCCTGGTGACCTACGCCTACCGCGAGGCCTTCACCGGAATCCGCAACTACTCGGGCTCGGCGGCCTGGGGCGTGCTCATCCTGCTGCTCCTCGTCGTGATGGCCGTCGTCTACCGCCGCGCGCTGCGCAAGCAAGGGGAGGTCTGGTGAGCGCCGTCACCACCCGCAGGAGGGTCCGCGGCCGCGATGAGCGCAGTCTCGGCGGCTCGGTCCTGCTGCACGGGACGCTGATCGTCGCGTCCATCATCTCGCTGTTCCCCATCGTCTGGCTCGTCCTGACCTCGCTCAAGCCGCGCGACGGCTGGCTCTCCACCGAGCTGAAGTTCTTCGACGGCACGTCGCTGGACAACTACGCCCGGGTGCTGACCGAGACCCAGTTCCCGAGCTGGCTGCTCAACTCCATGATCACCGCGGGGCTGACCACGGTCATCGGCGTCTTCCTGGCCTCGACGACCGGGTACGCGATCAGCCGCTTCCGGTTCCCGGGCTACCGCGGGATCATGTGGATGCTGCTGGTCACCCAGATGTTCCCGGTGGCGATCCTGATCGTGCCGCTGTACAACCTGATGGCGGGCCTGGGGCTGCTCAACCAGATCCCGGGCCTGGTGATCGCCTACATGACCGTGGCGGTGCCGTTCTGCGCGTGGATGATGAAGGGCTACTTCGACTCCATCCCGCGTGAGATCGACCAGGCCGGCATGATCGACGGGCTGAGCCCGTTCGGCACCTTCTGGCGGGTCATCCTGCCGCTGGCCCGGCCGAGCATCGCGGTCACCGCGTTCTACTCCTTCATGACCGCCTGGGGCGAGGTCGCCTACGCCTCGGTGTTCATGACGGGGGACGACACGCGCACCCTCGCCGCGGGCCTGCAGCAGTTCGTCGGGCAGTACTGGGCCGACTGGGGCCTGATGACGGCCGCGGCGGTGCTGATCGCGGTGCCCGCGGCGATCGTCTTCCTGCTCGTCCAGCGCAACCTGGTGGCCGGCCTCACCGCCGGCGCCACGAAGCTGTAACACCACTGTGCTATCACGTCCTGATATGTCGCTTGATCGGGGGACAAATATGACCGAGCTCGTCCACGCGGACCGTGTCGTCGACACCGCGGAGGCCGCTCCTCGCCAGTGGTGGCGGGACGCGGTGATCTACCAGGTCTACGTGCGTAGCTTCGCCGACGGCAACGGCGACGGCATCGGCGACCTGCTGGGCGTGCGGAGCCGGTTGCGCTATCTCGCCGACCTGGGGGTCGACGCGATCTGGCTGAACCCGTTCTACACCTCGCCGATGGCCGACTTCGGCTACGACGTGGCGGACTACCGGGACGTGGACCCGATCTTCGGCTCGCTCGCCGACGCCAAGGCCCTGATCAACGACGCGCACCGGCACGACCTGCGGGTGATCGTCGACGTCGTGCCCAACCACACCTCCGACCAGCACGCCTGGTTCGCCGAGGCGCTGGCCGCGGGAGCGGGCAGCCCCGCGCGGGAGCGCTACATCTTCCGCGAGGGCAAGGGCGCGAACGGGGAGCTCCCGCCGAACGACTGGGAGTCGGTCTTCGGCGGCCCGGCGTGGACCCGGCTGCCCGATGGGCAGTGGTACCTGCACCTGTTCGCCCCCGAGCAGCCGGACCTCAACTGGGAGAACCCCGAGGTCCACGCCGAGTTCGAGTCGATCCTGCGGTTCTGGCTCGACCTCGGCGTGGACGGCTTCCGCATCGACGTCTCCCACGGCATGGTCAAGGCCGAGGGCCTGCCGGACGTCGGCCACGCCGACCAGGTCAAGATGA
The DNA here is from genome assembly GCF_977012225.1 of Planomonospora algeriensis. Classification (NCBI taxonomy): domain Bacteria; kingdom Bacillati; phylum Actinomycetota; class Actinomycetes; order Streptosporangiales; family Streptosporangiaceae; genus Planomonospora; species Planomonospora algeriensis. The sequence goes on from NZ_CDRNDK010000422.1 coordinate 4,397, forward strand.
TCGGCACCGAGGTGGTGCCGTTCTTCGACCAGGACGGCGTGCACGAGATCCACCGCGCCTGGCGCCGGCTGCTCGACACCTACCCCGGCCGCATCGGCGTCGCCGAGGCGTGGGTGCCGTCCCTGGAGCGGCTGGCCAACTACGTCCGCCCGGACGAGATGCACCAGGCGTTCAACTTCCACTTCCTGACCACCCCGTGGGACGCCGCCCGGTTCCGCAAGGTGATCGACGAGTCGCTGACGTCCTCCGGCGCGGTCGGCGCGCCCGCGACCTGGGTGCTGTCCAACCACGACGTCAAGCGGCACGTCACCCGCTACGGCCACGGCGAGCTCGGCCTGCGGCGGGCCCGCGCGGCGGCCCTGCTGACGCTGGCCCTGCCCGGCTCCACCTACGTCTACCAGGGCGAGGAGCTCGGCCTGCCGGAGGTGCTCGACCTGCCGGAGGAGTGCCTGACCGACCCGCAGCGGCTGCGCAACCCCGAGGACGGGCGCGACGGCTGCCGGGTGCCGATCCCGTGGGCCGACGTGGAACCCCACTTCGGCTTCAGCATGCCCGGCATCGAGGAGACCTGGCTGCCCATGCCCGCCTCCTGGGGACCGCTCAGCGTCGAGTCCCAGCTGCGCGACCCCGCCTCCACGCTGCGCCTCTACCGGGAGGCGCTGCGGATCCGGCAGGACCGGCGGGCCCTCCGCGAGGAGCCGCTGACCTGGCTGGACTCCCCGGAGGGCACCCTCGCCTTCACCCGGGGCGACGACATCGCCGTCACGGTCAACCTGACCGGCGAGCCGGTCGAGCTGCCCGCGCCCGGCAGGCCCCTGCTGGCCAGCGCCGAGGTGGAGATCACCGGCGGCACCGTGCGGCTGGCGCCGGACTCCGCCGTCTGGTGGGGACGCGATGACGCATAACGGTGCCTCGTTCGGCACCGGTACGGCCCGGCTGACCGACATCGCCGCGCAGGCGGGGGTGAGCGAGGCGACGGTCAGCCGGGTGCTCAA
>NZ_CDRNDK010000423.1:0-5344 GCF_977012225.1 Planomonospora algeriensis
TCCCGCGCTCCGGCCCCGGTTTCCGCCTCCCGCCGGACGCCCTGCCCTCCCACCGCCGGACCCCGCCGCGCGGGCGGCCCCGTCACGGCCCCCGTCACGGCCTCCGCCGCGCGGAGCACCGCCGCCGTTCCCCCGATCGCTCATCTGCTCAGACCAGCCGATCCTCGTCGGTGGGCCGTACGCCGCGGGCCCACTCCCCCGCGGTCATCAGGCGCTTGCCCTGCGGCTGCACCTCGCCCAGCTCCACCGGGTGCGTGGCCGTGCCGACCAGGACGGAGTTCTTGGCGGCCGCGACCTGGCCGGGGGCCAGTGCGGGCGCGTCGGGCGCGGGCCGCACCGGGCCGAGCTTGATCCGCTGGTCGCGGAACCCGGTCCACGCGCCGGGGGCGGGGGTGCAGGCGCGGACCAGGCGGTCCACCCGCATCGCCGGGGCGGTCCAGTCGACCCGGGCGTCCTCGACGTTGATCTTCGGGGCGAGGCTCACGCCCTCGGCGGGCTGCGGCCTGGCCTCCAGCGTGCCGTCCTCGATCCCGTCGAGGGTGGCCGCCAGCAGCTCGGCGCCGGACTCGGCCAGCCGGGCCAGCAGCTCGCCGCTGGTGTCGGTGGCGCGGATCTTCTCGGTGACCACGCCGTAGACGGGGCCGGCGTCCAGCTCCTTGACGATCTGGAAGGTGCTCGCGCCGGTGATCTCGTCGCCGTGCAGCACGGAGTGCTGCACCGGGGCCGCGCCCCGCCACGCGGGCAGGATCGAGAAGTGGAGGTTGATCCAGCCGTGGCGCGGGACGTCCAGCGCCGACTGGGGCAGCAGGGCCCCGTAGGCCACCACCGGGCAGGCGTCGGGCCCGATCTGGCGCAATCGCTCCAGGAACGCGGGATCGCCCGCCTTCGGCGGCCTGAGGACCTCGATGCCCGCCTCCTCGGCCAGCTCGGCGACGGGACTGGGGTGGACCTTCCGTCCCCGGCCCGACGGGGCGTCCGGGCGGGTGACGACGGCGACGACGTCGTGGCGCGGCGAGTCCAGCAGCGCGCGCAGCGAGGGCAGGGCGGTGTCCGGGGTTCCGGCGAAGACCAGGCGCACGGTTCCTACAGAGCCTTCCCGTGGGTGGCGTGCGGGGAGAACTTGAACGTGGGCGCGGACAGCCCGCTCCACTCGGCCTGGCGGATCTCCCGCATCGCGAGCTTGCGCTGCGCGGAGTCCATCCGGTCGATGAACAGGATGCCGTCCAGATGGTCGGTCTCGTGCTGGAAGCAGCGGGCCATGAGGTCGGTGCCCTCGAGGGTGACCGGCTCGCCGTGCATGTCGAAGCCCTTGGCCACCGCGCGGATCGCCCGGGGCGTCGGGTAGGTCAGGCCGGGGAAGGACAGGCAGCCCTCCTCCCCCTCCTCGTCGACGTCCTCCGACAGATCGAGGTTCGGGTTGATCAGATGGCCGAGCTGGTCGTCCACGTAGTAGGTGAAGACCCGCAGTCCGACCCCGATCTGCGGTGCGGCCAGACCCGCTCCGGGCGCGTCCATCATGGTGTCGGTGAGGTCCTTGACGAGCTTGCGCAGCTCCTTGTCGAAGTCCTTCACCGGCTCCGCGGGCGTGCGCAGCACCGGGTCGCCGAAGAGGCGGATTGACTGAATGGCCAACAGGGCTCCTTCCACGGAATCCCCCCAGTTTAGGGGCCCCGGCGGCGCGGACCTACCTGGAGCGGGCCTTCATGACCGCCTTGCGCGCGGCCTTGGCCACGGCGGCGTCGGCGTGGTGCGCGCCGAGCATGTCGAGCACCACGATCGCGTCGGGGTGCTCGACGCGGGCCATCTCCTCGACCAGCCGGACCAGGTCCTCCCCCGGTTCGAGCGCGGCGAACTCGCCCATCCCCTCGGGGGCCCGGCCCTGGTGGATCAGCGAGGCGAGCGTGTCGACCGCGATCCAGGTGTTGTCGGCGGGGGTGAGGGTGGGCGCGGGCAGGTCGCGGATGTGCAGCCAGGAGGCCGCGTAGCGCCACAGGGAGGGCTCGGCGAGGGCCTCCCGGACGGGGGCCTCGGCCTCGGGCCCGAGCTCCTCCAGGATCGTGCTCACCACGCCGCGCTGCCCGGCCGCGCCGGAGGCGGCGATCGCGAGCAGCTCCCGGGCGGCGGTCTCGGGGCGCGCGACTCCAGCCACACGGTGACGGCGCTGGGCGCGGCGGAGCCCTTGACGATCGCCTCGACGAGCTCGCCCGCGCCGAGGTCGGCGAAGACCGCGACCTCCGCTCCGGTGGGCGCGTCGTGGCCCTCCCGCATCAGGTCCTGCCGGACGGCCCACACGCCGAGCGGGGTCAGCCGGGGCCAGCCGGCCGGCGACCGCTCGACCAGGCCGCAGTAGCCGAGCAGGTCGAGCGCCGCCTCCAGCTCCCCCGGCAGGGAGGCCGCCAGCCGCCGCATCTGCGCCGGGCGCGCCTCGCAGGCCACCTCGTGCGACTGGAGGATGCCCTTGACCAGGGTGGCGGGGGACAGGCCGTCGCTCACGGCGTACATCGTCGCGAGCATCTCGGCGAGGTGCTCGTCCACCACGGCGGACCCCGTCAGGCTCTCGTCGGCCCGGTCCAGCACGTCCATGACCACGCCGTCCCAGAACTCCAGCAGCGCCCGCGCGGGCAGGTCCCCGGTCAGGACGAGCGGCCCGGGGGCGGCCGTGCCCCGGGAGATCCGCAGCATGCCGGTGTTGACCGCGACGACCCAGAGCAGGTGGATCCGGGCGGGGCCGGGCAGGCCGAGCTCGGCGGCCGCCAGGAACGGGTCGGGCAGCAGGCACTCGGGGGTCACCTGCCGGGTGCCGGTCCAGGCCGCCAGCCGCTGGGCGTCCCGCACCAGCGGGACCCGGAGCACCGCGCGGGCCAGCTCGGCGTCGGGGGCGAGCTCGACCGGCGGGAAGCTCAGCGCCTCGGTGCCGCAGCTCGGGCAGTCGCAGTCGGCGTTTCCAGCGGATCCCGCGTCCCCCGCGACGGCCTCGTCGAGCACCGCCGCCCGCACCTCCCGGGGCGCGGTTCCCAACTCGTCGACCAGCCTCCGCAGTTCGCCGAGATCGAAGACGTTGCCGGTGTTCCCGCTCTTTGCCACCCGTGAAACTTACTCCACAAGAGCCCCACGGATGTACGGCTCAGCCGATCGCACGCGAACGCGCTTTGAAGGCCGCCTTGCGCGCGGCCTTGGCCGCGTTCTGGTCCGGCAGGCAGTGCCCGAGGAGTTCCAGCACGTCGACGGCGTCGGGATGGTCCACCCGCCACATCTCCTCGATCACGTGCGACGGAGGGCCGGAGGCCGCCATGTTCTCGGCGAACGACTCCGGGTCCTCCTCGGCCGCGGGCAGGGCCAGGGCGAGCATGTCCACGCTCATCCAGAGCACCTCGTCCGGGGTGAGCGTCGGCGCGGCCAGGCCGCGCGCGGACAGCCAGTGCACGGCGTGCGGCCGCAGCTCGGCGTCCCCCAGGAAGCCCCGGACGGACTCCTCCGCCTCCGCGCCGAGCCGGTCGACGATCGTGACCGCGACCCCCCGGGCGACGGCGGGTGCGCCCGAGACCGCCCCCAGCAGCTCGGCGGCGGCCTCGGCGGGGCTCCGGCGGGCCAGCCAGCCGGCGATGTCGGACTCGGCCACGTCGGGGAGCACGCCGGCCAGCAGCCCCTCGACCAGGCCGGCCGCGTCGGTCTGGGCCAGGTCGGGTGCCTCGGGCGCGTCGATGCCGAAGACGTCGTAGAGCTCGTGCAGGCCCCAGACCGCCAGCGGGGTCAGCTCCAGCGTCCCCTCGCCCCGGCTGAGCAGCCCGCAGTAGGCCAGCCGCCGCCCGGCCTCCTCCAGGTCGATCTCAGCGCCCTCGTCGGCCAGGCCGATCTCATCCTCGAGGTACTCCTGGACGACGGGTACCGGCACCGGCGCCTGCACCCGGTAGAACAGGTCGAGCAGGGTGTAGAGCTCCTCGTCGACGAGCCGGTCGCCGCTGAAGGCCCCGCCGGTGTCCTTCTCCACGGCGAACCGCACCGTCGCGGCCCACACCTCCAGGGGGTCGGGGTCCTCTCCGTCGAAGACCGCCGTGCCCTCCGTCTGGACCAGGCCGGTGTGCACCGCCAGGTCCCACAGGAACGCGGGGTCGCCGACGGCCAGCTGTGCGCTCGCCTCGGCGGCGTCGCGCACCCGCAGAGCGCCCTTGCGGGTCGGCGTGCGCCCCCCGGCCAGCATCCACTGGGCCAGGCGGCGGGCGTCGGTCAGCAGGGGGACCCGCAGCGCCGCCTCGGCCAGCGCCTCGCGGGGGGCCAGCCGTACCGGCGGGAGGGGGGAGCAGCCCGGGCACTCGCAGAACTCCCCTTCCTGCTCGTCCACGGCGGGCAGGGAGTCCTCCGCCCCGTCCAGCGCGTCGGCGCCCATCGCGCTGAAGAGGCTCTTGGCCATGCCGAACCGCGAGGTGTCGGCCAGGGCGGCCGGCATCTCGGGTTCGATCCGGTCCAGGGTGGCGCGCATGCGCGCGGCCATCTTCCCGCCGATCTCCTCGGTCTCGAGAAGGAAGTCGACGAGGGTCCGGGCGGCCGCGACCGTCTCCGGGGCGCTTTCCGGAGGGGCGATGACCTTGCGCGGATAGATGTTGAGCAGCAGCTCCTCGAAAGTGACCGAGGTGAAATCCCCCAGTTCGTTCACATCCAGGTAGTCGCTGGCGTAGTCGCAGAGCAGACGCGCCTCGTCCGCGTCGACCTCGCGGCCGTGCGCACGCCCCCACGCCCGAAGATCGTCGATGGCCCGATTCACCCATTCAATCGACACAGGGAGAAATTAACGGCTTACTGTCAGCACCGCGAATCGGGGAAACTACTCAAATAGCCTCCATAGGGTCAATGCATACCCTGACCACCTCTGGCGCCTTACGTGCGGAACGCACGCCGGCGGCCCCCTTCAGCGCGGCGGCGAGCATCGGGGCGGCCCCCCACGGCACCCGGACGATGGCGCGTTCCCGCACCTGATCGCCGCGGGGCGTCTCCACCGGCACCGGTCCCAGCACCCGTGCGCCCTCCGGCAGCGCGGTCTCCCCCAGCATCTCCCTGACCGCCGCCGGGGATCCGGTCAGCGTCGCCATCCGCACCGCCGGAGGGAAACCGAGTTCTGTCCTGTCGGCCAGTTCCCGCTCGGCGTGCGTGACCGGGTCCCAGCGCAGCAGCGCCTGCACGACGGGGAGCGCGGAGTCGGCCAGCACGACCAGCTCGGCCCCGGGCCGCAGCAGGGCCGCGGCGTTCAGCCACCGGCGCAGCGTCTCCTCGGCCACCCGCAGGTCCGGCCGCCCAGCAGGGCCCACCCGTCCAGCAGCACCGCCGCGCTCGGGGTCCAGCAGTCGCCCGG
>NZ_CDRNDK010000424.1:0-5291 GCF_977012225.1 Planomonospora algeriensis
CGAGGGGCGAGCGAGGGGCGAGCGAGGGGCAGGGCCCGTCCGGATCGGACGGGGCCCCGCCTGCGCGCGGCAAGGAGAACCGGCGACCTACCACAGACCGCCGTAGAGCCCGCCTCCGGTGCCGGTGCACAGGTTGGTGTTGGCGGCGCCCTGCGGCCCGGCGGCCGACTGGTTGGCGTTGTAGTAGGAGTTGCCGCCGTAGCCGCCGAAGCCGAAGCCGCCGTAGCCGCAGCCACCGGTCTGGTAGCCGCCCGCCAGGGCGGCGGAGGCGGCGGAGAGCACCAGCGCGGCCGCGGCGACACCGGTGAGCGCGATGCGAGACAAGGTCTTGCTCATGGAACTGGGTTTCCTTTCTCCGTCCGGCCCACCGTGGACCGGAACTCGATCGTCTCCGGCTCCCTCCTGGCCGCCTCTCGGCGGGGACGGAGCCGGTCCCGGAACCTCAATACCCGCCACTCGTACTTTGAACACATATAGTTACCAATCAGCTACTAATAGTGAACAAGTGTGGTGAGTGGTGAAAAATCACCTCGTCTAGCGCATCACCGTCGGAGCCGTCGGAGCCGTCGGAGCCGTCGGAGCCGTCGGTCGGCCGGCGGCTCGGGTCAGGCGGAGGCCAGGGTGTCGCCGACCGCGCTCTTGCCCAGCAGCGGCGGAAGCTGGCGCATCACCCGGGCGAGCTCCCGCAGGTCCCCGTTGACCAGGGCCTGGGGACCGTCGCACAGGGCCTGCTCCGGATGGGGGTGGACGTCGATGATCACGCCGTCGGCGCCGACCGCGATGGCGGCGCGGGTGAGCGGCAGGACCAGGTCGCGGCGGCCGCCGGAGTGGGACGGGTCGACGATGACCGGCAGGTGCGACAGGCGCTGGGCGACCGGGACGGCCGAGACGTCCAGGGTGTTGCGGGTGGCGGTCTCGAAGGTGCGGATCCCGCGCTCGCACAGCACGATGTCCAGGTTGCCGCGCTGGGCGATGTACTCGGCGGCCATCAGCCACTCCTCGATGGTGGCGTTCATGCCGCGCTTGAGCATGACGGGCTTGCCGACCCCGCCGACGGCCTGGAGCAGCGCGAAGTTCTGCGCGTTGCGGGTGCCGACCTGCAGCATGTCCGCGTAGGAGGCGACCAGGTCGACGTCGTGGGCGTCCACGACCTCGGTGACGATCGGCAGCCCGGTGGCCTCCCGCACGTCGGCGAGGATGCGCAGCCCGTCGGCGCCCAGGCCCTGGAAGGCGTAGGGGGAGGTGCGCGGCTTGTAGGCGCCGCCGCGCAGCAGGGTGGCCCCGGCCGCCTTGGCCATCTCGGCGGCCTCCAGCGTCTGCTGGGGGGTCTCCACCGCGCACGGGCCGGCGATCAGCGTCACCGTGCCCGGCCCGATCGGCACGCCGCCGACGCGGACCGTGGAACGTTCGGGGTGGTTGTCGCGGCTGACCAGCTTGTACGGCGCGGTCACCCGCATCACGTCCGCCACCCCCCGCATACCGCGCAGGTTCAATGCGCTGAACTGGGCGACGTCACCGACCAGACCAATGATCGTACGGCTCACGCCCCGGCTGACGAACGCGCTGCCGCCCGCCGCGGTGATGATCTCCACGATCGTCTCGATGTCTTCCTGGGTGGCCTCGGGGGCCATGACGATGACCATGTCTCTCCTCGATGTGAACGGTCCGGGTGAACGGTCTGGTGAGCGGTCGGGATGAACGGCCGGCGGGAAAACGAAAAGGCCCCGGGTCCGAAATCCGGACCCGGGGCCTTCGCGTTCGCCTGGCTGTCAGCGCAGCGTCTGGAGGCGAACGGTCCGACCCACGGGTCCGTCGCCATACCAAAACCAGAACACGGTACGCATCGCCGGGAATGCTAGCGCACCCGCGCTCTCGCGGGCGCTCCCGTCTCATCTGTCGGAACGTCCGGCCCGGCGGCCCGCGGCGGCGGGGCAAAGAGGGAGCCGCCCGCCCGGCGGGAAACGGGCGGTGGCAGGATTGCCCCGTGCCAACGGGGAAACGGCGAGGGGAGTGATGGTGGATCGGACCCAGGATCCGCTGGAGGAGGACCGCCTGCCCCCCGGGCAGTACGTCCCCAGAGGGCGTCCGGTGATCCACTACGGCAGGGTGCCGACCTTCCGTCCGGCGACGTGGGAGCTGCACGTCATGGGGGCGACCGCCTCGGGCGAGCCGCACCGCTTCTCCTGGGAGCGCTTCTCCGCGCTGCCCCGCACGACGGTCCTGGCGGACTTCCACTGCGTCACCAAGTTCTCGATCATGGGCAACGAGTGGTCCGGGGTGTCGGCGGCCACGCTGCTGGAGATCGCCCCGCCCGCGCCCACGGCCGGGCACGTGATGATCTGGGGCGAGTACGGCTACAGCGCCAACGTCAGGATGAGCGACTTCGCCCGCGAGCACACCCTGCTGGCGATGGAACTGGACGGCAACCCCATCTCCCCGGAACGCGGCTACCCGGTCCGGGCGGTCGTCCCGCACCTGTACGCGTGGAAGAGCGTCAAGTGGGTGCGTGCCGTGGAGTACCTGGTGGAGGACCGGCGCGGCTTCTGGGAGGAGCGCGGCTACCACAACATCGCCGATCCGTGGCGGGAGCAGCGCTACTCCTACCAGGAGGAAGCGGGCGAAGGCCCGCCCTGATCCGGAGAGCGGGACGGGCGCGGCGGGCGGGCTCCACTCCGTCCGGAAACGCCGTCCACCGCGGTCCGGGCGCGTCGGCGGGCCACCGGACGCCGCTCTGCGCGGTTCGGACGCGTCGGTGGGCCGCCGGACGCGTGCCCCGCGGCCTCGCGTTCCCCGGGGCCCGGCCGAGGAAATGACTCGTTGTAGCCGAATCTTCACCCATTGTTCGGCATATCGCTTGCGGGCCGGGTGCCCAGTGGGCAACGTGTGGGCCATGCTGCGTGTCTTGGCCGTCGACGACGAGATCCCCGCCCTGGAGGAGCTGGCCCGCCTGCTCCGCCAGGATCCCCGCATCGAGCACGTCTCCACCGCCTCCGGCGCGTCCGGGCGCTCCAGGACATGGTCGCGATGATCGGCACGGGGGAACGGCTGGACGGCGTCTTCCTCGACATCCGGATGTCCGGTCTCGACGGCCTGGACCTGGCCAGGCTGGTCACCGGCTTCCCCCGGCCGCCGCGCCTGGTCTTCGTCACCGCCCACGAGGAGTGCGCCGTGCAGGCGTTCGATCTGGAGGCGGTGGACTACGTGCTCAAGCCGGTGCGCGCCGACCGGCTGGCGGAGGCCGTGCGGAGGCTGGAGGCCGCGCTGCCGTCGGCGGCCGCCCCCGCCTCGGGCCCGGAGGACGTCATCCCGGTCGAGCTCGGCGGGCGGACCCGCTTCGTCCCCCGGCAGTCGGTCCGGTTCGCCGAGGCCCGGGGAGACTACGTGCGGCTGCACACCGTCGACGGCAGCTACCTGATCCGCATGTCGCTGGCCGCGCTGGAGCGGCGCTGGTCCGGCGCGGGGTTCATCCGCATCCACCGCAGCACGCTGGTCTCGGCGCGGCACGTCAAGGAGATGCGTTTCGACGGCGGCAGGGCCGTGCTCCAGGTCGGCGCGGAGACGCTGCCGATCAGCCGCCGCCATGCCCGGCAGGTCCGCGAGCAGCTGGTCCGCCAGTTCCGGGATCGGCCGCCGGCCGCCAGGACATGAGCCGGTGATGGTGGTTGTGGAGTCTTCCGGCGGTGCGGACGACCGTTCGTCGCGGCCTGATGACCGCTCGTCGTGTCGCGACTCTCCGCACACCGATAACTACACGCCGTTCAACGCGCTGCTCCGAAAGCCGGTTTCCCCTGATCAGCGCCCCCATAGTGTTCCTGCATCGGAGAGTCGATCCGCCCGGCCAGGGGGGACGGAGCCGCAGGGCTCACAGGATCTGGCGGGCGGGGTTCCGGATGGACGGCGGTGAACGGCCGACCGGCCGCCGGACCCTGAAACCCGGGGGGGGAGGGTCCGGCGGTCTCCGGTACGAGAGGGGACGCCCGCGACGGCTCGCGGGCCGAAGCGCGATCCGGCCCCACGGGGGCGGCCGGATCACGGGCCGGGCGTCCCTCGCATCCCCGGCGGCGGGGTGCCCCGGCGCCGCCGGGGCGCGGGCCGGGAGCCGTCAGAGTTCGTCGCGGAGCTTCTTCAGCAGCTCGATGTCCTCGCGGTGCTTGTCGGCGCCACCGGGGGTCTCGATGCAGAGCGGGATCCCGGCGGCGGCAGGGTGGCGCATCAGCTCGGCGAACGCCTCGGCTCCGATGTGACCCGCCCCGATGTTCTCGTGCCGGTCCTTCTTGGAGCCGCAGACGTCCTTGGAGTCGTTGGCGTGGATCAGCCGGAGCCGGCCCGGTGCGATCGCGTGCAGGCAGTCGAGGGTCTCCCGCACCCCCTCGGCGGTCGACAGGTCGTGGCCGGCGGCGAACGCGTGGCAGGTGTCCAGGCAGACGCCGGCCTTCGGGTGCCAGTCGAGCGCCGCCAGGTAGGGCTCGAGCTCCTGAACGGTCGCGCAGAGCATCCCGCCCTGCCCGGCCATCGGCTCCAGCAGCAGGTCGGGGCCGTCGTCGGGGAGCTCCTCCAGCAGCGGGAGCAGGTGTTCGCGCAGCTGGCGCAGGGCGTCGTCGCGCGTCTGGCTCACCGCCGACCCGGTGTGCACGACCAGCCCCCTGGCGCCGATGGCCGCGCTGCGCAGCAGGCCGTGCCGTACGGTCGCCACCGACTTCTCCAGGGTGTCGGCGCTGGGCGTGCCGAGGTTGACGAGGTAGGGGGCGTGCACGAAGGTCACCGTGCCCGACGCGCGGAGCAGCTCGTCCTGGGCCGGGTCGCCCGCGGCCAGGGCCCAGCCGCGGGGGTTGGTGACGAACACCTGGATCATCTCGGCGCCGATGTCCGCGGCGGACCGCAGCCCGCCCTTGGCCAGGCCTCCGGTGACGGAGACGTGCCCGCCGATGAGGGAGAGAGAAGTCATGATGCCGCCCAGTCTAGGCGCTGACCGCGACGGTTCCGGGAAGGGTGACGGGAGTGGACGGTCACAGCACGGGGACGGATCCCCGGACACGTCCGTTGGCAGCATCTGCCGCGGAGCCGGGCGTCTCTGGTCAGGATCCGCCGAAGAGGCATGCCGGGGCCGGTGTGTGTACTGCTGCCATGCCGAACAGGGGGCCGAACAGGGGGCCGAACACGGAACCGGACACGGAACCGAGCAAGGGGCGGGACACGGGGCCGGGCCCGGAACCAGGCGCGGAACCGGGAACGCGGCCGGGCGCGGGGCCCGAGCCGGGACCCCCGGCGGGACCGGCCGGCTTCAACGCGCT
>NZ_CDRNDK010000425.1:0-5289 GCF_977012225.1 Planomonospora algeriensis
GGCCGCGCGCGCCGCGCTCAGCACGAGCTCCCCCTCGGCCAGCGGGGCCAGCGCCCGGCGCTGCGCGGCCGAGCCGTACCGGGCGACGGTCATCGCGGCGACCAGGCTCTGCTGGACGGGACGGGGCGACGTGGGCGCCGACCTCGCGCAGGATCACGGCCAGCTCCACCGGCCCGAGCCCGGCGCCGCCCGCCTCCTCGGGAAGGACCGCGCCGAGCAGCCCGGCCCGGGCGAGGACGCGCCACAGGCCCGCGTCGTACGGCTCACCGCTCCGCTCGTGCGCCTCGAGCCGGTCCGGGGCCGCCTCCCGGCCGAGCAGCTCCGCCGCGAGCCCGCGCAGCTCTTCCTGTGCCTCGTCAAGGGTGAAGTCCACTGGCGCCTCCCGGCGGTGGTGCCCGAATCGCTCGACCAGAAATTAGAACAGATTCCAATAACTGTCCAGAGTGCCCACTTTCAACATCGCACAGAATGCCGTCGTGAGACATATCTCATGGAGAAGCCAGGAGATTTGTGACCGGCGGGTAACTCATCGGAAGAGACGGGAATCAGATAACGTGTTCTCATGCGCACACCGCATATGACCATCGAGACGTCGGCCGTCCCGCGTCTCACCGGCACGTCCACCCCGAGCACCGCCGGACCCGTCACGAGCAAGGGGGCAGGCGTGCACGGCGAACCCTCGTCCACCGGCGTCCGCACGAGGAGCCAGCACCAGCGGCGCAAGCGGATCATCCAGGCCGCCGCGGCCCTCGCCTCCCGGGGCGGCGTCGAGGCCATGCAGATGCGCACCGTCGCCGAGCGCGCGGGGGTCGCGCTGGGCACGCTCTACCGCTACTTCCCCTCCAAGATGGACCTGGTCGTCGCCGTCGTGGGCGAGGAGATCGACCTGCTGGAGAGCAGCATCGAGCGCCGCCCGCCCAGCGCCTCCGACCCGGCGGGCCGTGCGGTCGACGTGCTGATGCGGGCCACCCGCGGCCTGATGCGCGAGCCCGAGCTCGCCGACGCGCTCATCCGCTCGCTGATCATGACCGAGGTGGAGACCCCTTTCGGCGACCGCATGGCGGGCCTGCTCGTCCGCGTCGCCGGGGAGGGGACCCGCGTGGACGGCACGACCGAGGAGCAGGTCGCCCTGGCGGGGTCGCTGGCGAGCGTCTGGGTCCACGAGCTGCTGGAGATGCTGCGCGGGCGGCGGACCTACGAGCAGATCCAGTGGCGCATCGAGATCGCCGCCGTCCGCCTGTTCGCCGACTTCCCCGCCGCCCCCTCCGCCTGAGGCCGGAGCGGGTCGCGGGACGGCCCGGGAAGTGACCCGGACGACGTCCCGGGCGGCGTGCGGGCGGGCCCCGGTCGCCGCGGCCGCCTCCGGACGCCCTCGCGCTCCGGCCCCTACACTCCTGGACATCCGATGTACGGGCGAGTCTGGGACGGTGAAGCGTGGCGGTCACCGACGCCGCGATCGACAAGATCAAGCAGATGATCCTCTCGGGTGAGCTCACCCCGGGCAGCCGCCTGCCGAAGGAGGCCGATCTCGCCGAACGGCTCGGCCTGTCCCGCAACTCCCTGCGCGAGGCGGTCCGCGCGCTGGCCCTGATCAACGTGCTGGACGTGCGCCAGGGCGACGGCACCTACGTGACCAGCCTGGAGCCGAGGCTGCTGCTGGACGCCATGTCGTTCGTGGTGGACTTCCATCAGGACGACACCGTGCTGCAGTTCTTCCAGGTCCGGCTGATCCTGGAACCGGCGGCCACCGCCATGGCCGCGGCCCGGATGGACGAGGCCGGGGTGGCCGAGCTGCGCGGGATCCTCGCCTCGCTGCCCGGCGACCCGAGCGTCGAGCAGCTCGTCGCCAACGACCTGGAGTTCCACCGGCGCATCGCGGCGGGCTCGGGGAACGCGGTGCTCTGCTCGCTGATCGAGAGCCTGTCCGGCCCGACCACCCGGGCGCGCGTCTGGCGGGGGCTCACCCAGGAGGGGGCCCTGGCCAAGACCCGTGAGCAGCACGCCGCGATCTGCGAGGCCATCGCCTCCCGCCAGCCGGAGGTCGCCCGCGCCTGGGCCACCGTGCACATCGCCGGCGTCGAGGAGTGGCTCCGCAGCGCCCTCGCCTGACCCGGCGGACAGGGCGGCGGAGAGGACGGCGCCCCGGGCCGCCGCCTCAGGTGACCCGCATCGCCTGACCCCGCCTCGCCTGACCCGGCGGAGAGAACGGCGCCCCGGGCCGCCGCCTCAGGTGATCAGGCCCTCGGCGGCGAGATCGGCCCAGAGGGCCTCGGGGACGGGCACGGCGGCCAGGGCGGCGTTGCGGGCGACCTCGGTGGCCGAGCGGGCCCCGGCGACCACGGAGACGACCGCCGGATGGCGGAGCGGGAAGGCCAGCGCCGCCTGGGGCAGGGTGACGCCGTGGCGCTCGCAGACCCCGGCGATCCGGCGGGCGCGCGCCAGCAGCGGCCCGGGAGCCGGCGCGTAGTCGTAGGTGCCGGAGGCCTCGTGGGTGGCCAGCAGGCCGCTGTTGAACACCCCCGCCGCGAGCACGGAGACGCCGCGCTCCTGGCAGAGCGGGAGCAGCTCGCGCGCGCCCGACTGGTCGAGCAGCGTGTGGCGCCCCGCCAGCATCACCACGTCCATGTCCGTCTCCCGGACGAACCGGGCGAGCATCTCCCACTGGTTCATGCCGGCCCCGACCGCCCTGACGACGCCCTGGTCGCGCAGCTCGGCCAGGGCCGGGTACGCCTCGGAGACGGCCTGCTCCCAGTGGTCGTCCGGATCGTGGATCAGCGCGACGTCGACCCGGTCGAGACCGAGCCGTTCCAGGCTCTCCTCCAGCGACCGGCGCACCCCGTCGCGCGAGTAGTCGCGTACCCGGCGCAGGTCCGCGGGGACGTCGAAGCCCTCCCCGTCGCGTAGGCCCCCGCCCCCGTCCTCCGCCGGCACGAGCAGGCGCCCGACCTTGGTGGAGAGCGTGTAGGAGTCGCGGGGACGGCTCGCCAGGGCCGCGCCGAGCCGCCGCTCCGACAGTCCCAGCCCGTAGTGGGGCGCGGTGTCGAACAGCCGGATCCCGGCCTCGTAGGCGGCGTCGACCGCCGCCCGCGCCGTCTCGTCGTCCACCGCATCGAACAGGTTGCCGATGGGGGCGGCGCCGAAGCCGTACCTGCCGACGCCCGTCCTGAAGTCCACGCCGCCGCCCGTTCAGGATCCCGGCCGGAGGCGGAGGCCCTGCATGCCGCCGTCCACGGCCAGGACCGTCCCGGTGGTGGAGGCCGCGAGCGGGCTCGCGAGGTGGGCGATCGCCGCGGCGACCTCCTCGGCGCTCACCAGGCGGCCCATCGGCTGCCGCCCTTCCAGCGCGGCCCGCTCCGCCGCCGGGTCCTCCGCCGCGTCCAGCAGCCGCTGCACCCAGGGGGTGTCCGCGGTGCCCGGGTTGACGCAGTTGACCCGGATGCCCTCGCGGACGTGGTCGGCGGCCATCGCGAGCGTGAGCGCCTGCACGGCCCCCTTGGAGGCGCTGTAGAGCGCCCGCTGGGGCAGTCCCGCGGTGGCGGCGATCGAGCAGGTGTTGACGATCGCGGCGCGGGCCGACCGGCGCAGATGGGGCAGGGCCGCCCGGGTCACCCGGACCAGGCCGAGCACGTTGACGTCCAGGACCCGGGACCACTCCTCGTAGGGGTTGTCCTCGACCGTCCCGGCGGCGCCGATCCCGGCGTTGTTGACCAGGACGTCCAGGCCGCCCAGCCGCTCGGCGGCCTCGGCCACCGCCGTACGGACCTGTGCCTCGTCGGTGACGTCCGCGGTGACGCCGAGCAGCGGCTCCCCCGGCGGGTTCAGGTCCAGGCAGGCGACCGCGGCTCCGCGCGCGGCGAGCAGGGTCGCGGTGGCCAGGCCGATCCCGGATCCGCCCCCGGTGACCAGCGCCTTCATGCCGTCGAACTCACCCATCGAGAGACCTCCAGACCGCGCCGCCGGGGTAGGTGTGGGCGGCGATCGACTCCGGCCGCATCTCCGCGCCGAAACCGGGCCGCTCCGGCGCGACGTAGGCGCCGTTCCTGATCACCACCGGGTCGGTGAAGTGCTCGTGGAGGTGGTCGACGTACTCGATCACCCGGTTCTCCATCGAGCCGCTGACCGCGACGTAGTCGAACATCGCCAGGTGCTGCACCAGCTCGCACAGGCCCACGCCGCCCGCGTGCGGGCAGACCGGGACGCCGAACTTCGCGGCGAGCAGCAGGATCGCCACGTTCTCGTTCACGCCCGCCACCCGGGCCGCGTCGAGCTGCAGGTAGGAGACCGCCTCGGCCTGCAGCAGCTGCTTGAAGACCGTGCGGTTGGCCACGTGCTCGCCGGTGGCGACGGGGATCGGCGCGATGCCCCGGGCGATGGCGGCGTGCCCGAGCACGTCGTCGGGGCTGGTCGGCTCCTCCACCCAGTGCGGCCGGAACTCCGCCAGCTCCTTCACCCAGGCGACGGCCGCCCCGACGTCCCAGCGCTGGTTGGCGTCGATCGCGATCGGGAAGCCCTCCCCGCAGGTCTCCCGGGCGATGCGCATCCGCCGCCGGTCGTCCGCCAGGTCCGCGCCGACCTTCAGCTTGATCTGGGCGAAGCCCGCGGCCATCGCCTCCTCGCACAGGCGGCGCAGCTTCTCGTCGCCGTAGCCGAGCCAGCCGGGCGAGGTGGTGTAGGCCGGGTAGCCGTGCTCCCGCAGGTGCGCGATCCGCCCGGCGCGGCCCGGTTCCGCGGCGCGCAGGATCGCCAGCGCCTCCTCCGGGGTGATCGCGTCGGTGAGGTAGCGGAAGTCCACCAGGCCGACGAGCTCCTCGGGGGACATCCCGGCCAGCAGCAGCCAGAGCGGCCGGCCCGCGCGCCGGGCCTTCAGGTCCCACAGCGCGTTGACCACGGCGGAGATCGCCATGTGCGTGACGCCCTTCTCCGGGCCGAGCCAGCGCAGCTGGGAGTCGTGGACCATCTCCCGCCAGAGCGCGCCGAGGTCCTCGGCGTCCCGGCCGAGCACGTACGGTTCCAGCGCCCGGATCGCGGCGGTCTGCACCTCGTTGCCGCGGCCGATGGTGAAGGCGAACCCGTGCCCTTCGAACCCGTCGTCGGTGCGGAGCACGAGGTAGGCGGCCGAGTAGTCGGGGTCCGGGTTCATCGCGTCGGAGCCGTCGAGCTCCAGCGAGGTCGGGAAGCGGACGTCGTGGCAGGTCATCGAGACGATCCGGTAGGGCCCCGGCTCCGCCGCCCGTGCCGCCGCGCCGGTCCGCTCACCGGGCCCGCTCACGCGCCCTCCTCCGCCGGCCG
>NZ_CDRNDK010000426.1:0-5273 GCF_977012225.1 Planomonospora algeriensis
GGCCGGCCGGCCGCAGCAGCGGGACCGCCACCGCCGAGACCGTGAACAGCAGCAGGACCGCCGAGACCAGCCGGTTGGCCAGCGCCTGGGTGCCCCCGGCCAGCGGGACCCGGGCGGGCATCCCGACCCGGCGGATCCCGGCGTACAGCTCGACGAGCACGCACACGACCAGCTGCAGCCAGGCGAGCCAGACCAGCAGCACCAGGATCGCCACGATCGTGCCGGTGCCGACCTGGCTGGTCAGCAGGTCGAGGTCGAGCAGCTCCGGAGCGAGCGGCGGCCCGGCGAGCCGGAGCAGCGCGTACGGGACGCCGCCGAGCAGCGCGACCAGCGCGGCCAGCGCGGCCAGCCCGGCGAGCAGGTCACCGGTCGTGCGCCTCGGCCTGATGCGCACGGGCTGTCGCGTCGGCATGCGTCTTCCTCCATGTCCAGATTCGTCGTCCTTCACCAGATCGGCCAGTGGTTCGGCGTATTCGGTCTAGGTCTGCTCGCCGATGTCGGGACCGGCGGTGACCGAGGCCTCCATCTCCGAGCCCGGGAAGCCGAGCGCGGCCAGGAAGAACGCCTCCCAGCGGACGGAGACGGTCACCTCCACCTGCCCGTCTCCCGGCTCGCACGCGACCAGCTCGACGTCGCCGCCGTCGTGCGCGGAGACGATCTCCCGGGCCTCGCCGCAGACGGCGTCGCCCTCCAGCAGTCGGGCCCGGCCGGTCTCCCGCAGGTACTCGACGTCGATCCGGTCGGCGGCGGCGCGGGCGGCCTGCTCGGCGACGTCGGCCGCCCGCAGCCGGGCGTTGATCGCGGCCCCGCCGTCCACCAGCAGCCCGGCCAGCAGGAAGACCACGGCCGAGAACAGCACCGTGAAGACCGCCATCGACCCCCGGTCCCCGTTCATTCCTCCACCCGCCTGAACTGCTCCAGCGGGACCACCGAGTCCCCGCGGATCTCCTTGGCCGCGCCGAAGCCGAGGAAGCCCAGGTCCAGGGAGCAGGTCACCTCGACCCTGACCTGCCCGCCCGCCTCCCAGCCGTCGTCGGACACCTCGACCGAGGGCTCGCACTCGCCCTCCAGCGACGCCCCGGCCGCCTCGGCGGCGGAGGCCTGCGCGTCGGCGCGCGTGCGCTCGACCGACGCGGCCCGCGCCGCGTCCCTGGCCGCGCCGTTGACCTCGCCCTGGGCCTCCACGAGGCGTCCCGCGCCGACCAGGAAGAGCAGGAAGAGCAGGAACACCGGGGCGAGCAGCACCGTCTCGGCCGAGAGCGACCCGCGCTCTCCCCCATGCCGGTCGCCGGGGCCGCACGAGGAGGCGGTCCGGCGATTCACTGGCATCCCTCGCCGCCGTCGTCGGGGCGGAAGCACTCGACAGGGCCTCCGAATCGCGCGGTGACGGTGAACGTGGTGGACGGCAGCAGCGGGACGACCTGGACGGCGGTCGCGGTGATCTCGACGCCGCGCCGGTCGCCCTCCTCCCAGGCGGTGGCGGTGGCGCCGGAGAGCAGCTCCGGGCCGACCGCACGGAGCACCTCCGCGGCCCGCGCCTCGGCGTCCTGCCGCCAGGAGTCGGTGTCGAGCCGGGCCAGCCGGGCCCCCTCGCGCGCGGCGGCGTCGGCCACCTGGCGGCCGTGGAACCAGAGGGCGAACTGCACGACGAGCAGGATGACGACCAGCACCACCGGCATGATCATCGCCAGTTCCACGGCGGTGGCGCCCCGCTCCCCGTCACGGCGTCTCCGGACGCCGTACGGCCGGTCACGGCTCGGTGGAGCCACCGCCGTCACCTCCGGTGCCCCCACCGCCACCGCCACCGCCGAACTGGTCGGAGATCTCCGCCTGCTTGTCCTGGACCAGGGTCCTGATGAGCGTGGCGAGGCCGAGGGCGACCCCGGCGATGATGGCGGTGATGATGACCCACTCGACGGCCGAGGCGCCGCGGGTGGGGGCGTTGCGCGCCCTGTCGATGCGCACGTTCAGCAGAGCGACCGTATAGACGATCCACGGATGGTTGACCATGGTCATGACCCCAACATCTTCATAGCGGCCGGGAAACTCAGGAAGATCACGAAGCCCGCGCAGAGCAGGAGCTGGGCGACGAGCATCGACTGGGACCGCTCCCCCGCCTGCCCCTCCACCTCGGCGAGCTCACGCCGGCGCAGGGTGGCCGCACGGGCGGTCAGGGAGGCGCGGACCTTGGCGCCGTCGTCGGCGACCAGGCCGAGCGCGGCGGACAGGTCGCGCAGCTCGTCCACGTTGATCTCGTCGCCGAGCTGGCCGAGCGCCTGCCACGGGGTGATGCCGACGATCCTGGCGTTGCCGAGCGCCTCGCGGATCCGGGCCATCGCCCAGTTCGCCCCCTCGCCGGAGTCCGCCGCGCCCCCGGCGCCGGGCGCGCCGGACGCCCCCGGCGTGCCGACGGAGACCGCCATCATCAGCGCCTCGGGCACGCCGCGCCCGCCGGCCAGGTTCATCGCCACCAGGTCGAGGAAGGCGCCGACCACGTGCCGGAAGTCACGGCGCATCCGGGCCGCGTCCCGCCTGATCTGCAGGTCCGGCAGGAAGAAGAAGACCGCGGCGACCGCGAGCGCGGCCCACAGCGGCACGGTCGGCGAGACGCCCCACCCCATCAGCGCCAGCCAGCCGGCCAGCAGCGGGAAGGCCAGCAGGCCGGAGACGGCCAGCAGCGCCTTCGTCGCCAGGAACCCCTCGAAGGACTTGCCGAGCAGCGCCAGGTCGGCCCTGGCGGAGCGGACCTCCCAGCCCCGGGCCGCGTAGAAGCGGGCCAGCCGCACGCCCAGGCCACGCCGGAAGGCGCTGACCTCCTCGTCGGGCAGGACCAGCTGCATCCGCGGGGCGTCGCCGCCCTCCCGGGCCGCGTCCAGCGCCAGCAGCCGCGTCACCAGCCCCGGCCGCGCCGGGAACAACGCCCGGACCAGCAGGAACAGGCCGAGGCCGAGCACCCCTCCGGCGAGCAGCGCCTCAGTCATCACCCACCTCGCCTCCGGTGGACAGGCCCAGCAGGCGGGCGGGTTTGTCGAAGCGGGCCAGACGGCGCATCCAGGCGAACCCGGCGCCGAAGAAGGCCGCGACCACGACCAGGACGGCCTGGCCGAGGGCGTCGTCGTACTCGGCGACGTAGTCGGGGTTGAACACCACCAGCATCGCCGCGAAGGCGACCGCGGTGCCCACCACGATCTGCACGCTGCGCCGGGTGGAGCGGCGCTCGGCCTCGACCCGGCGGCGCATGTCGAGCTCCTCGCGGGCCGAGACGGCGAGCGCGCCGAGCACGTCGCGCAGGCCGGGACCGCGGAGCCGGGAGTTGAGGATCAGCGCGGCGATCACCAGGTCGGCGGAGGGGTCGTCCAGCTCGTCGGCGAACAGGCGGAGCGCGTCGGGCAGCGGCATCCGGGTGTGCAGGCGGTCCACCAGCCCGCGCAGATGCGGGCGGAGCGTGGGGGACGCGGCCCGGATCGACGACGGGATCGCCTGCTCCAGCCCGGAGGCCCCGGCGATGGTGTCGCGCAGGGACTCGGTCCAGGCGGCGAGCCCCTCCAGCCGGTGCATCGCCGTACGCTCCTCGGCCGCGCCGCCGGACAGGCCGCGCCAGCCCAGGGCGAGCAGTACGGCGCCGGCCGCCATGACCGGCCACCCCGTCACCAGGAGCACCGCCACCCCGGAGATCACCCCGGCCGCCGTCCGGGTGGACAGGGCCCGCAGGAACTCGCGCCTGGCCGCCTTCCTGCCGGGGGTCGCCGGTCGGGGGCGCACGCCGTACAGGGCGAGGCCGAGCAGGAACAGGCCGCCGCCGACCGCGGCCCCGGCCAGCAGCGCCAGCGGGTCGAACAGCCCCGGCGGGATGGGGATCACGCCCACTCCCCGGGGTCGTAGCCGTGCCGGGCCAGCTCCTCCAGGCAGGACAGGGGCGCGTGCGGCAGGACGCGGCCGTCCGGGGCGGCGGCGAAGACCTCCGAGGAGAGCACCCGGCCGTCGACCCCGGCCACCTCGCGCACGCTCGACACGAAGCGCCGCAGCGTCCCGCCCTGGGCGTACTCGTTGCGCTTCTCGATGAAGACCACGAAGTCGATCGCGCCCGCGATCAGCATGTGGGTCGCGTCGATGGGCAGGCGCTCCGTGGCCTGGAGCGCGTAGGTCGCGATCCGGTTGAAGACCTCCATCGAGGAGTTGGCGTGGATGGTGGAGAGCGAGCCGTCGTTGCCCTGGGTCATCGCGTTGAGCATGGTGACGATCTCGTCGCCGAGGACCTCGCCGACGATCACCCGGGAGGGGTTCATCCGCAGGGAGCGGCGGACCAGCTCGGCCATGCTGATCTCGCCCTGGCCCTCGGAGTTGGGCAGCCGCTGCTCGAAGGCCACCACGTTGGGGTGGAGCTCGGGGAACTGGTCGAGGCCGAGCTCCAGCGCGCGCTCGACGGTGATCAGCCTCTCGTGCGGCGGGATCTCGTTGGCCAGCGCCCGCAGCAGGGTCGTCTTCCCGGCGTTCGTGGACCCGGCGATCATGATGTTCTTCCTGGCCGCCACGGCGGCCGACAGGAAGCGGCCCAGTTTCGGGGTGAGCGTGCCGTTGCCCACCAGGTCGCTGAGGAAGACCTTGCCGAGCCGGGCGCGGCGGATGGAGATGGACGGGCGGACCGTCACGTCCATGACCGCCGAGAGCCGCGAGCCGTCCGGCAGCCGCAGGTCCAGCTGGGGGTTGGCGGTGTCGAACGGCCTGCTGGACAGGCCGCTGTAGGCGGCGAGGATCTGGATCAGCTCGACCAGCTCGTCGTCGGACTCGGCGACCGGCTCGCCCATGAGCTCCTGTCCGTCGGCGTAGCCGATGAAGACCCGGTCGCAGCCGTTGATGTCGATGTTCTCGACCTCGGGGTCGTCGAGCAGCGGCTGGAGCCGGCCGACGCCGAAGAGCGCCGCGTGGATGCCGGAGGCGAGCGCCTCCTCCTCCTCGGCGGTGGGCGGGGTGCGGCCGACGCCGATCTCGCCGCGGGCGTACTCCTCCAGCACCTGCGCGATCAGCGCGCGGGCGAACTGGCGCTCGTCCTCTCCGGTCATCGGGGGCAGGCCGCTCGCCTGGTCCAGCCGCCGCTGGTGGGCCAGCCGGTCGCCGACCTCCTGCCGGAACCGCTTCACCAGGGTGTGGTCGATGCTCATGGGCCCTCCTCCGCCGGCCGCGTGAGCCAAGCCGCCGCGCCCCCGGTCCGCTCGCTCATGGGCCCTCCTCCCGCCAGCCGACCGGCGCGGGGTACGGGGCCGGGGCGCCGTGCG
>NZ_CDRNDK010000427.1:0-5257 GCF_977012225.1 Planomonospora algeriensis
GACCGGGCCGACGGGGCACGGGACGGGCTCCCGCCGCCCGGTGCCCGCCCCTTCACGCGAAGGCCTCCTTCAGCCGCGCGGCCGCGTACTCGCGCGCCTCGGCCGCCTGGTCGAAGAAGCCGGGCAGGCCGAAGAAGCCGTGGATCGCCCCGGCGTAGCACCGGTACTCGACCGCGACCCCGGCCGCCGCGAGCCCGGCGGCGTACGCCTCGCCCTCGTCGCGGAGCGGGTCGCACTCGGCGGTGAGCACCGTCGCGGGGGCCAGGCCCGCCTTGTCGGCCAGGCGGAGCGGGGCCAGCCGCGGGTCGGCCGGATCCCCGCCGTACTGCGCCGCGAACCAGGCCATCTCGTCGGCGCCCAGCCCGAAGCCGGTGGCGTAGGTCCGGTAGCTGGGCGTGTCCATGGCGACGTCGGCGACCGGGTAGACCAGCACCTGGTGGGCCAGGCGCAGCCCGGCGTCCCTGGCCTGCCAGGCGGCCACGGCGGCGAGGTTGCCGCCCGCGCTGTCGCCGAGGACCGCGATCCGCTCCGGGTCGGCGCCGTAGCCGGCCGGCCGGGCGAAGACGTCCCGGACCGCGGTCAGCGCGTCGTCGGCCGCGGCGGGGAAGGGGTGCTCGGGAGCGAGCCGGTAGTCCACCGAGACCACCGCCGCACCGGTGCGCACGGCCAGGTCCCGGGCGAGCGCGTCGTTGCGGGCCACGCTGCCGAACACCCAGCCGCCGCCGTGGAAGTAGACGATCACCGGGAGCGGGCGGTCGCCGTCCTCGGGCCGGTAGACGCGCACGGGCACGCCTCCGGCGTTCCCGTCGCGCACGACCGGGAGCGGGACGACCGGTCCCCGCTGCTCGGCGAACCCGTCCAGGGTCCGCATCTCCGCGATCATCGCGGGGGTGATCTCGGCGAGGGGCGTGCCGAGATCGGTGGGGAAGAGCTTCAGGTAGGCCTCGGCCTGGGGATGCAACGCCATGGCCGCACCCTACTCGCCGGGCCCCGGCGGCCGGATCGCGGTGCGCGGCGGACGAACGGCCGGGACGTCCGGCGCACGGCGGCGACCAGGGCACGGCGGCGACCAGGGCACGGCGGCGCACGGGACGTCCGGCGCACGGCCCCGGCGGGGCGCGCTCAGTGGGCGGCGGCCTCGACCAGGGCCTCGATCAGGCGGTTGTCGTCACCGCGCTCCGGGTGCCACTGCACGCCGACCGCGAAGCGGTGCCCCTGCAGCTCGACTCCCTCCACGATCTGGTCGTCGGCCCAGGCCACCGCGAGCAGCCCCGTCCCGAGCCGCTTGACCGCCTGCCGGTGCGGCGCGGTCACCTCGGCCCGGTCGCCGAGCGCCTTGCCCAGCACGCTGGACACGCTGATCTGGACGGTGTGCGGGCGGCCCGGCTCGCCGTGCCGGTCGTGCCCGACCACGTCGGGGAGCCAGGGGATCAGGGTGCCCCCCTGGGCGACGTTCAGCACGTGCATGCCGCGCGCGACGGCCAACAGCGGCAGCCCGGCCTGCACGGCGGAGCGGGCCACGGCCAGTTCGAAGCGGTCGCGGTGCGGCTGGGGCCCGTCCAGGCGCCCGTCGGCGGCGGCGCCGTACAGGCCCGGGTCGAGTTCGGCGCCGCCAGCCAGGATCAGCCCGGACAGGCCCGCCGTGTAGCCGTCGATCCCGCCCAGGCCCAGGGGCGGGAGCAGCACCGGGGCGCCGCCGGCCTTCTCCACCGCCCGGACGTAGGACGCCGGTGACAGGACGGCCTCGCGGACCCAGGTGCCCCAGCGGGCGGCCTCGAGGTAGGCGGTGATACCGATCAGGGGTCGGGACATGCGTCCTCCAGGGCCATGCGCGGGGTCACGCCGCCCGGCGCGGGCGGCGCCCATCCCATCTCCAGCAGCACCCCCATCATGGCGCACAGTATTTGCCCTATGTCACACATCCCGGGTATCGGTGTCGTCTCGCCGGGAAGCAGCCTCCATCGCCGACGGCGGGGGGTCGGGGGCACGGAGGGCGTTTCGACGCACCCGACAATGATTGTCACATCGGTTTAATCACCACTATTCATGCGAATGCGATTCTTATTCGCTTATTCTCGGAAAACCGATCAGCTCGATCACGGAAAATGATCGTCCGACCACGAGGCGTTAGTTTCCGCATCATATTGGCGGGAAACGGTTGTGACGTTCAAGGGGTGATGGAAGACTCAAATTCGAGCGACCAAGGGCGCCGGGGCCGCGGGCCGCTCGTCACCCGGAACCGTCAGGGAGGTGGATCCGCACGATCGGGCACCGGTCCGGTCAATGAGGTTGGGTTCCGTCACATGCCATTGAATCCGCGTCTCGTCAAAGAAAGCTTCTCCGTCGTCGAGCCCGTCGCGGACAAGGCCGCGGCGTACTTCTACGGCCGCCTGTTCGCCGAGAGCCCGCACCTGCGGGGCATGTTCCCGCCGGCCATGGACGTCCAGCGCGACCGGCTCTTCAGCGCGCTGACCAGGATCGTCTGGAGCATCGACAGCCCGGACGGCCTGGCGTCGTTCCTCGGCCAGCTCGGCCGCGACCATCGCAAGTACGGCGTGCTCGCCGAACACTACACCGCGATCGGCAACGCCCTGCTGGCCACGGTCAGGCGCTTCGCCGCCGAGGTCTGGAACGCGGAGATCGAGGCGGCCTGGGTCGCCGCCTATACCGCCGCCGCCAACACGATGATCGAGGCCGCCGAGGCCGACGCCGGGGTCTCCCCCGCCTGGTGGCCGGCCGAGGTGATCGACCACGAGCGCCGTACGCCGGACATCGCGGTGATCACCCTCCAGCCCGGCCAGCGCATGCCGTACCTGCCGGGACAGTACGTCAACGTGCAGACCGCGCGCTGGCCCCGCGTGTGGCGCACGTTCTCCATCGCCAACGCCCCCCGCGAGGACAACACCGTCCGGCTGCACGTCCGGGCGGTCTCCGGCGGCTGGGTGTCCACCGCGCTGGTCGAGCACACCCGGATCGGCGACACCCTGATGCTCGGCCCGCCGGTCGGCACGATGACGCCCGTCGACTCCGGCCGCGACGTGCTGTGCGTGGCGGGCGGCACCGGGCTGGCACCGATCAAGGCCATCGTGGAGCACGTGATCGCCTCGGGCCGGCGGCCCAACATCCACCTGCTGTACGGCGTGCGCCACTCGCGCGAGCTCTACGACCTGCCGGACCTGATCCGGATGGAGTCGAGCTTCCCCTGGCTGCGCGTGCTCCCCGTGGTCTCCGACGAGCCCGGCTACGACGGGATGCGCGGCCGGGTGCCGGACGTGGTGGAGCGGTTCCACTCCTGGGCCGAGCACGAGGTCTACGTCTGCGGGCCCGCCGCCATGGTCGACGAGACGGTCCGGCGGCTGCAGTACGGCGGAGTGCCCCTGGCGCACATCCACCGGGACGTCCCCCTGGGCGAGCTCTGAGCACGTCCCACGCCCATCGGATCCCCCTCCTAGGCGACTTTCCGTTCGAATTCGGAACGCCGATCCGATAAAGCGTGCGATACGGCCTGCGCCGTGAAACCATTGGGCCGAAGAGACGAAGGGATGAGGAGACGACATGCAGGACGCACTCCTGGCCATCGGCACCCGCAAGGGCCTGTTCCTGGCCCGCTCCACCGATGGCGGCCCGTTCGAGGTCGAACCGATCCGCTTCTCCACCATCGGGGTCTCCGCGGTCGCGATCGACACCCGGGGTCCGGCGCCCCGCCTCCTGGCCGGCATCGAATACGGCCACTTCGGCCCGTCCGTGATGTGGTCGGACGACCTCGGCGGCACCTGGCAGGAGGCCGAGCAGGCCCCGATCGCCTTCCCCGAGGAGACCGGCGCGGCGCTGGAGCGCGTCTGGCAGCTCCAGCCCTCCCCCAGCGAGCCCGACGTCGTCTGGGCCGGGGTCGAGCCGGGCGCGCTGTTCCGCTCCGAGGACGGCGGGATCACCTTCTCCCTGGTGGAGGGCCTGTGGAACCACCCGCACCGGGCCCAGTGGCACCCCGGCGGCGGCGGGCTCTGCATGCACACCGTGCTGCCCCACCCCGGCGACCCGAAGACCATCGCGATCGCCGTCTCGACCGGCGGCTTCTACCGCAGCACCGACGGCGGCGCCTCCTGGGAGGCGGCCAACCGGGGGATCCGCGCGCCGTTCCTCCCCGAGGGGTCGCAGTACCCCGAGTTCGGCCAGTGCGTGCACAAGGTCACCGGCCACCCGGCCCGGCCCGAGCGGCTCTTCCTCCAGCACCACTTCGGCGTCTACCGCAGCGACGACTTCGGCGGCTCCTGGACCTCGATCGGCGACTCGCTCCCGTCCGACTTCGGCTTCCCGATCGTCGTGCACCCCGAGCGACCCGACACGGTCTACGTCTTCCCACTCAAGGCCGACATGGACCGCACCCCCGTCGACCACCGCTGCCGGGTCTTCCGCAGCGACGACGCCGGGGGCTCCTGGCAGGCCCTGAGCGCCGGCCTGCCCGAGGACCCGGTCCACTCGGCCGTGCTGCGCGACGCGATGTGCGCCTCACCCGCGGGCGTCTTCTTCGGCACCCGCGACGGCGAGGTGTACGGCTCCCGCGACGACGGGGAGAGCTGGTTCACCGTCGCCCGCCACCTGCCGGACGTGCTGACCGTGCGCGCCGCGCTGCTCTAGCCCTCCGGTCCGCGGACCGGCGGACCTCCGCTCGACGGCGGGCCGGTGGTTTCGCACCGGAAGCCGCGGGAAGGCCGTACGCCATGCCCATCGCGGATCACACGCTTCTGCTGCTGCTCGAAGGTTACGGCTGGCTGCCCGCCCAGCGGCGGCGCGCCCCCGGCGAGGTCGTGCACACCCGGGTGATGGGTCAGCGCGCCGTGGGACTGTGCGGACCGGACGCGGCGCGGTTCTTCTACGACGAGGAGCACATCGAGCGGCACACGGCCCTGCCCGGCCCCGTCAAGAGCACCCTGTTCGGCCACGGGGCGGTCCACACCCTCGATGGCGCCGACCACCGGGTGCGCAAGGCGATGTTCATGTCGCTGATGACGGACGAGGGCGTCACCGACCTCGTCGACCGCACCACCGCGGCCTGGGACGAGGCGGTCGCCTCCTGGGCCGGCGTGCCGGAGGTCGTGCTCTTCGACGAGGCCGCCCGGGTCATCACCCGCGGCGTGTGCCGGTGGGCCGGCATCCCCCTGCGCGACGCCGACGCGTCGGCTGCGGCGTCGGACCTGGTGGCGCTGGTCGACGGGTTCGGCGGCCCGGGAGCCCGGCACTGGCGGGCCCGGCGGGCCCG
>NZ_CDRNDK010000428.1:0-5255 GCF_977012225.1 Planomonospora algeriensis
CCGCGCCGGCCGCCGTGCCGGCTGTGTCGGCCGCCGTGCTGGCCGTACTGGCCGTGCTGGCCGCGGGGTGCGGCATCTCCCCCACCGGGGTGCGGGACAGCGGCCGCCCGCCGGTGATCAGCTACAGCCCGACCTGGGTGACGGTCTACATGGTCGACGACGGCACGCTGCAGCCCGTCCGGCTCCCGGTGGCCTCGGATTCGACCGAGAACGTCGTCAAGAGCCTCTTCCGCGCCGGGCAGCAACCGCCGCGGCCGGAGCTGACCAGCGAGCTGACCGGGTTCGACTACTACGACATCAAGACCACCCGGTACACCGACACCTCGCAGCGGAGCGAACCCACCGACGACCTCGGCTACCGGCTGAACGTGATCGTCACCGGCGAGGGCAGGATCACCCGGCTGGGGCTCGCCCAGATCACCTGCACCGTCCGGCAGAACAAGCAGGCGAGCATCTGGAGCGTCGAGATCACCAGGCTCTTCCCCGGCATCCCGGAGTCGCTGGGCGAGCACAGCTGCTCCGAGTACCAGGACCTGGCGGGCCGGGGGGTGCGCCTGCCCCCGTGAGCCGTACGGCCTCCCGAGGCCGCGTCGGGGCGTCCCGGGCGCGGCCCGCCGCCCCGCGCGCAGGGGGCGGCGGGACCGGCCTACATGGTGAAGTCCTCCAGCATCTCGGTGACCAGCGCGGCGATCGGCGAGCGCTCCGAGCGGGTCAGCGTGACGTGCGCGAACAGCGGGTGGCCCTTGAGCTTCTCCACCACCGCGACCACGCCGTCGTGCCGGCCCACCCGCAGGTTGTCCCGCTGGGCGACGTCGTGGGTGAGCACGACCCGGGAGTTGGCGCCGATCCGGCTCAGCACCGTGAGCAGCACCCCGCGCTCCAGCGACTGCGCCTCGTCGACGATCACGAAGGCGTCGTGCAGCGAGCGGCCGCGGATGTGGGTGAGCGGGAGCACCTCCAGCATCCCCCGGTCCATGACCTCCTCGATCACCTCGGGCGAGGTGACCGCGCCCAGGGTGTCGTAGACGGCCTGCGCCCACGGGCCCATCTTCTCGTTCTCGGAACCGGGCAGGTAGCCCAGCTCCTGGCCGCCCACGGCGTACAGCGGGCGGAAGACGATGACCTTGCGGTGCTGGCGGCGCTCCAGGACCGCCTCCAGGCCCGCGCAGAGCGCAAGCGCGGACTTGCCGGTGCCGGCCCGGCCGCCCATCGAGACGATGCCGACCTCGGGGTCCATGAGCAGGTCCAGGGCGATGCGCTGCTCGGCGGAGCGGCCGTGCACGCCGAACACCTCGCGGTCGCCGCGGACCAGCCGGACGGACTTGTCCGGCAGCACCCGGCCCAGCGCCGAGCCCCGGCTGGACAGCAGCCGCAGGCCGGTGTGCGTGGGCAGCTCGCGGGCCTCGGCCAGATCCGCGACGCGGTGCTCGAAGAGCGCCTCGATGTCCTCCTCGGTCACCTGCAGCTCGGCCATACCGGTCCAGCCGGACTCCACGACGAGCTCGGCGCGGTACTCCTCCGCGGCCAGCCCGACGGAGGCGGCCTTGATCCGCATCGGGAGGTCCTTGGAGACCAGCACCACGTCGAGACCCTCGGAGGCCAGGGAACGCGCGACGGTCAGGATGCGGGTGTCGTTGTCGCCGAGGCGGAACCCGGCGGGCAGGATGGACGGGTCGCTGTGGTTGAGCTCGACCCGGATGGTGCCCTCGCCGATCGGCATGGGCTCGTCCAGACGTCCGTGGGTCACCCTCAGGTCGTCGAGGTACCTCAGCGCCTTGCGCGCGAAGTAGCCGAGCTCGGGATGATGGCGCTTGGCCTCCAACTCGGTGATGACGACGATCGGGAGGACGACCTCGTGCTCGGCGAAGCGGCTCATCGCCGCCGGATCCGCCAGGAGGACCGAGGTGTCCAGGACGTACGTCTTCCGGTTGCCGGCCGGAGACGTGGATGCGGACGAAGGGTGTGCCACGCGTTCTCCCCCGGGCGCCCTGGGGGGCGCCCTGCCATGAGCTGGGATGCGGACCGGACCCGGGACCGCGCTCGCGCCATGCGGAGCGGACGCCGGCGACCGGCCCCCCTCAGCAGGTCGTGACGCAAAGGCGGGCCCTCTCCGGAGTAGGCGGGCTCCGCCCGCCTACTTCTTACGGTACGTCCTGAATACCCACCGTCCAATGGGCCATGCGTGACCGAAAGGGGGTGTTCACGTTGCGTTTCAGGTGCCGTACCTGCGATGCCGCGCGGCGTAGGAGCGGAGCGCCCGGAGGAAGTCGACCCTGCGGAAGTCGGGCCAGTAGGCCTCGCAGAAGTAGAACTCGGAGTGGGCGCTCTGCCAGAGCAGGAATCCGGAGAGCCGCTGCTCTCCCGAGGTCCGGATGACCAGGTCCGGGTCGGGCTGGCCGCGCGTGTAGAGATGCTCCGCGATGTGCTCCACATCGAGGACCTCGACCAGGTCCTCGATGGTCGCCCCCTTGCTGGCGTGCTCCAGCAGGAGGGAGCGCACCGCATCAGCGATCTCACGCCTTCCTCCATACCCAACCGCAACGTTCACAATCAAACCTGGACGGTGCGATGTTGCTTCTTTTGCATTTTTCAGGACATGTGCCGTGTGATCGGGCAGGAGGTCAAGCGCTCCCATCGGCTTGATGTGCCAGCCGTCCGCCACGAGCTCCTGGACCACATCCTCGATGATCTTCATGAGGGGTTCCAGCTCGTCCCTGGAGCGGTTGATGTTGTCGCTGGACAGCAGCCACACGGTGACGACCTCGACGCCCGCCTCCCGGCACCAGCAGAGCAGCTCGGAGATCTTGTCCGCGCCCTTGCGGTGCCCCCGGCTGACGTCGTCGATCCCCATCGACCGCGCCCAGCGCCGGTTGCCGTCCACGATCACACCGACGTGGCGGGGCACCATGTCGCTGTCACGGGACAGCTTCGCCTCCAGCCGCCGTTCGTACAGCCGGTAGACGAGATCGCGCACGCCCATGTGGATTTCCCTCCCGCGGGCGCCCATCGCCTTCGGACGCCGACAGGCAATTATCGCCGCCCGCGAGACCTCTCCGCCCCTCCGCTCAGGCGCGGGAGGCGCACCGCAACGATTCGTCAATCCCCTTACCGGGCGCGCCCTCCGCTCAGGCGCGGGCGCGCCCCCGGGCACCTGCGCCCGCAGCCGCTCCTCGGCCTCCTCGACGAGCTCCCGCACGAACACGCCCAGCTCGGCGGAGGTCAGCACGGCGCGCAGGCCCACCCCGCCGCTCCCCCAGGCCTCCAGGAACGCCCTCCTGGTCAGCCGCCACTCGCCCGGAGCGCCCCGTCCGGCGCCCTCGCCCCCGGGCATCCAGACCGGGATCGTGCGCAGTCGGCAGCGGAGCTCGCCCCCGCCGACCGCGCCCTTGCGGGTGCGGTAACGAAAGGCGAACAGTTCCTCGTCCCGCTCGCATCCCTCTCCGCCGCCGGAGCGGCCCGGCGGGCCGGGGAAGCGGTCGTCCGGGTCCGGCCACCCCGCCGCCCGGTCGGCCCGGGCCTCGGCCACCCCACGCGCCAGCCGGGCGAGGAACCAGCCGCACCGCTCTCCCACCGTCCCGTACGGCATGCCGTCGCGGCGGAGTTCGAGCGTGATCTCGTACGGCTCACCGACGCTGTCCCGGCACACCACGGGCGTGACGGTCAGACACGATCCATCGACGCAGCGAAGTTCCCCCACGTCAGGGAGCGTATCCCGCCTCGTCTCGCCAAAACGTCCCGTTCACCGGCCGTCACCCTCCCACGGGTCGCCGTCCCGCGCGTCCCGCTCCCCGCCCAGCCACCGGGTCAGGCGGGCCCACCGGCCGGGCCGCCGCGGCGATCCTGCGCCGCTCCCGGCCCCGGCCCCCGCCGCGGCCCCGCTCCCGGCCGCAGGCCAGGCCCCGTTCCCGGTCCATGCCTGGTCCCCGGTCCCCGCCCCATTCCCGGCTCCGGTCCCGGCTCCGGCCGTGATCCGGCCGGTCCGGGCGAGGTGCTCGGCGAAGTCCGCGGCGTCGGCGCGGGAACCCCCCGGCGGCTTGGGACGGCCGGAGGCGTAAGCGGCGAACTCGGCCCGGAAGTCCCCGCCGAGGGCCTGCACCAGGTCCGGGCGGAGCCGGGCCACCAGGCTCCGCCGCTTGGCGACCAGGCTCGCCGCCTGGATCCGCAGCCGCTCCCCATCGAACCCCGGCGGTGCCTGCGCCCCCGCCACCAGGGCGGCCAGCAGTCCGGCCTGCGCCCTCGCCAGCTCCTCCCGCCCGCCGGCGTCATCGCCGCCAACGGACCCACCGGAGCCAACGGACCCACCGGAACCGCCGCGGTCCGCCCGTGCCCCATCAGGCTCCCCTGCGGGCACGGCCTCAGCCACGGGCCATCGCCGCGCGGATCCGGCCGAGCTCGGTCTCCAGCGCGGCGTCGCTCGGGTAGTCGGCGTCCCACTCCAGCAGCACCCCGGGCGGGTCCACCCGGGCGCAGAGCTCCGACAGGACGGCCAGGATCTCGTCGGAGACGTGCGCGGTGTGGGTGTCGTGCCAGACCCCGCCGTGCTCGTGGCCTCCGGCCACGTGGACGTAGGCGAGCTCGGACAGCGGCAGGACGTCCAGCGCCCCGACGGCCGGCAGCCCCAGGTTGACCTGGTTGGTGTAGAGGTTGGCCACGTCGACGAGGAGCCCGACCCCGGTCGCGGCGACCAGCTCGCCGAGGAACTCCGCCTCGGTCATCTCATCCTCCGGCCAGCCGAAGATCGCCGCCACGTTCTCCAGCACCAGCGGGACGGGCAGCGCGGCCTGCGCCCGCCGTACGTTCTCCGTCACGACCGCGAGCGCCCGCCGGGTGCGCGGGACCGGGAGCAGGTGACCCGCCTCCAGGCCGCCCGCCCGCACGAAGGCCAGGTGCTCGCTGACCAGCGGCGCGTCCAGCGCCTCCGCGCAGGCCGCCAGGTGCGCCAGCCGGTCGGGGTCCGGCGGCTCCGCCCCGCCCACGCCCAGCCCGACCCCGTGCGGGATCACCGGCACGCCGCGGGCGCGCAGCACCCGCAGCGACTCCGGGAGCCGCCCGGGGCGGATGTTCTCCGCGACGACCTCGACGAAGTCGACGCCGGGCAGGCGTTCCACGGTCAGATCGATCTCCGGCCGCCAGCCGATCCCGACGCCGAGCCGCTCATCCATCGCCACCGCCCCCCTCATCCGCCGCCGGGGCCGCCACCACGACCACCGCGACCACCGCCGCCACCCGGATCACCCGCCGCCGCCGCAGCCGCC
>NZ_CDRNDK010000429.1:0-5230 GCF_977012225.1 Planomonospora algeriensis
CGAGACCGGCGCGGCGCAGGGCCTCGGCCATGGCGCCGCCCGGCGCGTTGCGCGGCTGGCCTCCCCGCTCCCGGCCTCCCTGCTGCTGGCCTCCCCGCTCCCGGCCTCCCTGCTGCTGTCCGCCGCGCTCCCGGTTCCCTTGCTGCTGTCCGCCCCGGGCCTGGCCGCCGCGCTGCTGCCCACCGCGGTCCCGGCCGCCTCCCCGGCGTTCCCCCTCACCCTCCGGTCGGCGGTTCCCCTGCCTGCCGTCGCGCCGTCCGCCCTGCCCGCCGTCCTGCCCGCCGCCCTGCTCGGAACGGGCCTCGGCCTCGTCCTCCAGGCGGAGGGTGAGCGAGATGCGCTTGCGCGGGATGTCGACGTCGAGCACCTTCACCCGGACCACGTCACCGGGCTTGACCACCTCGCGCGGGTCCTTGACGAACGTGCGTGACATCGCCGAGACGTGGACCAGGCCGTCCTGGTGCACGCCGACGTCGACGAACGCGCCGAAGGCCGCGACGTTGGTGACCACGCCCTCCAGCAGCATGCCGGGCGCGAGATCGGAGATCTTCTCCACGCCCTCCTTGAACGTCGCGGTCTTGAAGGCCGGGCGGGGGTCGCGGCCCGGCTTCTCCAGCTCGGCGAGGATGTCGGTGACGGTCGGCAGGCCGAAGGTGTCGTCCACGAAGTCCTGCGGCTTGAGGGAACGCAGCACCGCGGTGTTGCCGATCACCCGGGTGATCTCGCCGCCGGCCGCGGACAGGATGCGCCGTACCACCGGGTAGGCCTCGGGGTGCACGCTGGAGGCGTCGAGCGGGTCGTCGCCGCCGGGGATGCGCAGGAAGCCCGCGCACTGCTCGAAGGCCTTGGGGCCGAGCCGGGCGACGTCCTTGAGCGCCCGGCGGGAGCGGAACGGGCCGCAGGCGTCGCGGTGGGCGACGATGTTCTCCGCGAGGCCGGAGGTGATGCCCGACACCCGGGTCAGCAGCGGCGCCGAGGCGGTGTTGACGTCCACGCCCACCGCGTTCACGCAGTCCTCGACGACCGCGTCGAGCGAGCGGGAGAGCTTGCTCTCGGCCAGGTCGTGCTGGTACTGGCCGACGCCGATGGACTTGGGGTCGATCTTGACGAGCTCGGCCAGCGGGTCCTGCAGGCGGCGGGCGATGGACACCGCGCCGCGCAGTGAGACGTCCAGGCCGGGCAGTTCCTGCGAGGCGTAGGCGGAGGCGGAGTAGACCGACGCGCCGGCCTCCGAGACCACGATCTTGGTCAGTCCGGGGACCAGCTTGAGCAGGTCGGCCGCGAGCCGGTCGGTCTCCCGGGAGGCGGTGCCGTTGCCGATCGCGACCAGCTCCACGCCGTGGTCCTTGGCCAGCTTCGCGAGCGTGGCCAGGGACTGGTCCCACTGGCGGCGCGGCTCGTGCGGGTAGATCGTGTCGGTCGCCACGACCTTGCCGGTGCCGTCCACCACCGCGACCTTCACCCCGGTGCGCAGGCCGGGGTCCAGCCCCATCGTCGGCCGGGTCCCCGCCGGAGCGGCCAGCAGCAGGTCGCGCAGGTTGGCGGCGAACACCCGGACCGCCTCGTCCTCGGCCGCCTGCCACATGCGCATCCGCAGGTCGATGCCGAGGTGGACGAGGATGCGGGTGCGCCACGCCCAGCGCACGGTGTCGGCCAGCCACCTGTCGGCGGGCCGCCCCCGGTCGGAGACGCCGAACCGGTGGGCGATGGCCTCCTCGTACGAACCGGTGGGCTCCTCCTCGGGCTCCAGGGTGAGGGTGAGGACCTCCTCCTTCTCGCCCCGGAACATCGCCAGGATCCGGTGCGAGGGCAGACGGGTGAAGGGCTCGGCGAAGTCGAAATAGTCGGAGAACTTCGCGCCGGCCTCCTCCTTGCCCTCGCGCACCGCCGCGACCAGCCGGCCCCTGCTCCACATCCGCTCGCGCAGCTCGCCGACCAGGTCGGCGTCCTCGCTGAAGCGCTCGACCAGGATGGCGCGGGCCCCGTCCAGCGCGGCGGCCGCGTCGGGCACCCCCTCGCGACGAAGGCCGCGGCGGCGGCCTGCGGGTCGACCGACGGGTCGGCGAGCAGGCCGTCGGCGAGTGGTTCGAGCCCGGCCTCCCGGGCGATCTGCGCCTTGGTCCGCCGCTTGGGCTTGTAGGGCAGGTAGACGTCCTCCAGGCGGGCCTTGGAGTCGGCCGCCATGATCTGCGCCTCGAGGGCGTCGTCGAGCTTGCCCTGGCTCCGCACCGACTCCAGGATCGCGGTGCGCCGCTCCTCCAGCTCGCGCAGGTAGCGCAGCCGCTCCTCGAGCGTGCGCAGCTGCGCGTCGTCGAGCATGCCGGTGGCTTCCTTGCGGTAGCGGGCGATGAACGGCACCGTGGATCCGCCGTCGAGCAGCTCCACCGCGGCCTGCACCTGCCGCTCGCGCACGCCCAGCTCTTCGGCGATCCGCTGATGAATAGAAGTCGTCACGATCTTCTTCCCCTTGTGATGGACGCCCCCAAGCTACCGCGCGCCCCGCCCGCCCGGAGGTCCGACGCCGTACGGCGGGCGGTCCTCAGACCGTCCACGGTCACCCGCCAGATGGAGAGCCGCTCGGCGTCGCCCGTGCGTGCGCCCTCTCCCGGACGGACGAGCCCTTGCGCATCGCCCTGACCCCGCCACCGGAATCTTCGGGGGTCAGGGCTCGACGGTGACCACCACGTTCCCGATCTTGTGTCCGGTCTCGACGTAGCGGTGGGCCTCAGCCAGCCGGTCGAAGGAGTAGCGCCGGTCGATGACGATCCGCAGCTTCTCCGCCTCGATGAGCCCTTTGAGGTAGACGAGCGCGTCGTTCTTGTCCACCGACATCCCCGTCACGACCCTCCTGCCGCGCGACACCGACGTGCCCAGGGACAGGAAGGTGTTGTGGAGCCCGGTGGTGGACGCATAGCGGCCCCGGGGCGCGAGCACGGCCCTGGCCCGGGAGAACGAGGTCTTGCCCAGCGTGTCGAAGACGATGTCGTACACCGCCCCGCTCCTGCTGTAGTCCTCCCTGGTGTAGTCGATCACCTCGTCGGCCCCCAGCTCGGCGACGAGGCCGGCGTTCCTCGGGCCGCACACCGCCGTGACGTGCGCCCCGAAGTGCCCGGCGAGCTGCACGGCATAGGTACCGATGCTGCCGGAGGCGCCGTAGACCAGGACCTTGTGGCCGCTGCGGATGCCGGCCCTGCGGAGGAAGTACAGCGCGGTCGAGGCTCCGTCCACCGAGGCGGCGGCCTCCTCGAATCCGGTGTTCACCGGCTTGGGCGCGAGCGAGGCCCGTTGCGGCAGGCACACGTACTCGGCGTTGGCGCCGAGCCGGAAGCCGGTGAACCCGAAGACCTCGTCACCGGGCCGGAAACGGGTGACCCCGGCTCCGACCTCCTCGACCACCCCGGCGAGTTCGGTGCCCAGCGTGCGCATCCTCCTCCGCGGGTGGAGGACGCCGATGACGACCCGCCCCCACAACGGCTCGCCGCGGCGCATGGCGCACTCCGCCGAGGTGACCGTCATCGCACGCACCCGGACCAGCACCTCTCCGGCCCGGGGAACCGGCTTGGGCACCTGACGCAGTGTGAGGACCTCGGGAGGGCCGAACCGGGTGTAGACGGCTGCCTTCATGTGGGGACTTCCTGTCGTGGCGATACGGAGGGGACCGGCAGCTCAAGGATCGATGATGGGAGCTGTGGGGACGCTGAGAGAGGCTGAGAAAAGGCGAGGGACGCGCGCTGGGGTTTCCCGCTTGTGTTCCTCGGTGCCTCCGGCTGGATTCGAACCAGCGTCCTCCTGCTCCGCAAGCAGGCGCGCTCTCCACTGCGCCACGGAGGCCGGGTGCCGCGTGGCGGGTGTGGGAATCGAACCCACCTTGAGCGGCTTATGAAACCGCCGGGCACGCCAGCGCCCCCACCCGCCGGGAATGTAAAAAGCCGCCCCGGTCCGAATGCCCGGGACGGCTCGCACATGACATCGCCGATCGTCACATGCGAGCCCGCCCGGGCATGCTCATTCGGCGTCGGAGGCGCATTTCGATTTCCTTTCCGTGTTCTGCGGACCGAGCATGCCACGCCGGGACGACCCGGCGTGACATGTTTTCCCGGCGGTACGGACGTCAGCCGGTCAGCTCGCCTTCCAGGAGGGTCATGATGAGGTGGTCGTGCCATTCCCCGTCGCGTCGGAAGGAATGGCGCCGCCTGCCGTCCACGGAGAAGCCGGCCTTCTCGTAGACCCGGATCGCCGCCGCGTTCTCGGCGACGACCCAGAGCGCGATCGAGTGCAGCCGCATCCGGTCGAAGCCGTACCGGCAGATCACCCGGGTGGCGTCGGTGCCGTAGCCCTTGCCCCAGCAGTCCTTCTCGCCGATGTAGATGTCGAGTTCGGCGCTGCCGGTCTCCGGTTCGGTGTCACCGAGCCGGACGATCCCGATCAGCCGTCCCTCGTCGAGGGTCTCGATCACGAGGAGCACGCCGTCGTAGGAATTGGCGCCCCTTTCTTCGCATCGGGCGGCGACCTGGGCCAGCGACTCCGGATAGCCGTCGTCCATCCAGCGCATGACCTCCGGGTCGCTGTTCCAGCGCCACAGGGCCTCGGCGTCGGACGGTTCCATGGCGCGCAGCCGTACGAGCTCTCCGGTCAGCAAGGGATTCGCTCCGTTCAGTGGGGGGTGAAACGGGGAATTCCTAGCATTCGCCGGCGGGGCCGATCAATCGGTTATCCGGGCCGGAGCGGCGGGGGAGAACGGATCGTCATGCCCGGGCGGGCGACGGGACCGGTCCGCCCGGTCCGTCCGGCCTGCGGGTCCGTCCGGCCCGCGGGTTCCTCCGGAGTCAGCCGCAGGTGATCTCGGTGAAGGTGGGGGGCGACTGGGCCGCGCCGACGAAGCCGATGTCGGTGGCGGTGGCGCCGGGGGCCAGGACGGATCCGTCGTCTTCGAGCGCGTGGATCATCGCGATGGGGCCGCTCTGCATGTGGGTGCCGTTCCAGGCCTGGGTGATGGTCGCGCCCTTGGGGAGGATCCACTGGATGTACCAGCCGCCCAGCGGCGTGTCGGCCGTGTTGGTGATCGTCGCGGTGGCGCGGTACCCGCCCGGCCAGGTCTCGACGAGTTTGAGCGTGGCCTTGCAGCTGCGGGCCGGAGGCGGGGGCAGGGCCGCGGGGTCGGCGGGCAGCGAGGAGCGGGCCGTACCCGCCGGGGCGGGGGGAGAGGGGGCCGGAGGAGCGGAGGCGCCGG
>NZ_CDRNDK010000430.1:0-5220 GCF_977012225.1 Planomonospora algeriensis
CGTCGCCGGCGACCGGGAAGCCGGTCCGGTCGAAGCGGTCTCCGGCGGCGACGACGGCGGCGCGGGTCCCGCTCTGCCCGGGGTCCACGCAGGTGGCGATCGTCCGGCGGCGCAGGGAGAGGGGCGGCAGGGCGATCGGGAGCAGGTCCAGCAGCCGCCGGGCCGGGACGTGCCGGTCGCGCAGGCCGGAGCAGACCTCGCAGCGGGCGATGTGGGCCGAGAGCCGCCTGCGCAGCGCCGGGGTGAGCGGTCCCTCCCACGAGTCGACCATCGCCGACAGGTCCGGGCAGTGCGCCCGGCCGATCCTGGCCAGCACGACCGCGGCGGCGGTGTTCTCCAGGTGGTCGCGGGCCCGGCCGAGGCGGGTCGCGGACTGCCGGGAGGTCAGGCCGAGCACCGCCCCGACCTCGCCGGAGCTCAGGCCGTGCCGGAGGGAGAGCTCCAGCACCTCCCGCTCCTGTCCGCCCAGCTCCGCCAGCGTCTCCCGGACCAGCGAGGCCAGCTCGCGCTCCGCGGGGTCATCGGGCTCGTCGATGATCGGCGAGGGCCCGGTGCCCCGGCCGCCTCGGGATCCGGCGGCGCACCGGAACCGGACGAGCGCGTACAGCCAGGGACGCAGCCGTCCGGCGTCCCGCAGCCGGTCCGCGCACCCGTGCGCGACGACCAGGGCGTCGTGCACGGCGTCGGCCGCGGCGTCGATATCGCCCAGCAGCGAGAAGGCGTAGTCGCCGAGCCGCTCGGCGTAGGCGTCGAACAGCCGCGCGGGCGCCTGGGCGTCGGCGCGGCGGAGCGCCTCCGCGAGTCGTTGATCGTCGGTCCGGCCGACGGTCGGCCATCCGGGCACGGACATTTCCTCCCCGACGCAGACGGGCTCGTTCACGGGACACGCCCGAGACCCCACGCGAGTGGGACGCTGCCTGTCCGGGAGGGGTTGTCCCGGTATGCCGACCCGGCATGACCTGGGAGAACCGGGAGAACCGGGAGGAACGGGAAGAATGTGACGGCCGGTACCCGTGGGGCACCGGCCGTCCGGAGAGCAGGAAGATCAGCAGTGAGGGGAGCAGAGGCGGCGCTTCATGCCCTCCAGGAAGACCTTGCGGATCTCCAGGATGTCCTTGACGATGTAGGCGTCGCCGTTGGTCGCCTTGGCGATGGCGTCCATCTGCCGCTTGCCCTTGGGGGCGTCGGGGCCGAAGGCGATGATGAGGACGCTGACCGGCTTCTCCGGGTCGAACTCGTCCTTCAGCAGCTTCAGGAGCTCCTGGTTGCTCATCCCGCCGTCGGGGTCGTCGTTGCCGGCGCCGTCCGTCATGATGAGGATCGTGTTGATCTTGTCGCTCTTGTAGCCGTCCTTCATCATCCGGTAGGCGGCGGCGAGGGTGTCGTTGAGGCCGGTGTCGCCGGTGGCCTTGGCCTGGACCCCGGCCAGCTTCTGGTTGATCAGGTTCCGGCGCAGCACGCCGTCCACGGTCTCGGTCAGCGGGCCGACCGGGACCGTCTCGCGGTAGTCCACCCCCTGGCCGGCGAGATGGGTGGAGAACTCCCACAGCCCCATCTCGCTGCTGTTGGGGAACGGCTTCATGCCCTCGAGGGCGATCTTGCTGATCGCCTGCATCCGGGTGAGCCCGGTGCCGGGGATCGGCAGCGCCATGGTGCCGGAGACGTCCAGGAGGGTGACCAGCCTGGTGCCGAGGTTGATCCGCGACCACGACTGGGACATGCTCGCCACGGTCTTGGGATCGGGGGTCGGCAGCGCCTGCGGCGCCTCGGCCTGGAAGCCGTCCGCGTCGGAGATCGCCTTGCCGCCCTCGCCGTCCGGGGTGCGGAAGCCCTGGTCCTGGAGGGTCTTCTGGGCGGCGGGGGTGCCGAGCTCCTTGACGAACGCCTCGGCCGCCTTGCGGACGCCGGCGTCCTGGGCGGTGACCACCGCCGGGTAGTCGAGGTTGAAGGTGCCCTCGGCCGGATAGAGGGGGACCGCCGGGACCTCGGGCTTCTTGGTGTTGTTGAAGGCCCAGACGCCCTGCTCGGAGGAGACGCCCAGCGGGACGCGGCGGCCCTTGACGCCCAGACTGGCCAGGAGCGCGCTCTGGTCCTTGACGGTCGAAGTGGACAGCGTCTTCATCGCGCCGACCAGCTGCTCGTCCCCGACGCCCGAGGCCGTTGCCACCCCGGCGGCGGCCAGCAGCGCGCCGAGCCCGGCGGAGTTGAGCGCGGGGTCCAGGGCGAGCACGCGGACCTTGCGGCCGGGGCCGTCGACGTTGGCCGCGTTCGTGGCGTTGATCATTCCGGCCCAGCTGGCGTCGCCGAAGCTCTTCTTCAGGTTCGGCACCACCGACCCGGAGGCCACCATGACGACGGGGGAGTGGGCGACGGACACGGCGGGTTCGGGGACGGACGGGTTCTTCGCCCGCGCGCTGGTCACCCAGAGGCTGGAGTCGGGGATCCACAGGTCCATCGCGCCGACCTTGCCACCGCTCCCGCCCAGCCCGGAGGCCACGGTGGCCGAGGCGGACTTGGCCACCTTGACGGAGGCGCACGTGCCGCCGTCCCCCTGGCCGGCCTTGTTGAAGCGCTCCGCGATCTGGGAGACCGCGGGGTGGATGTCGGGCGAGACGGTGACCCGGAGCGCGGTCGCGTCCTCCGCGCAGCCTTCGTCGGGATTGATGATCACGAAAGCGGCGACCCCCAGCAGTACGGCGAAGGCCACCGATCCCGCGAGCGGGGCCAGTACCTTTCCCCGCCCGCCCCGCCGCCGACGGGACGGCTCGCGAGGGGAGGTGTAGCCGTCGTCGAGTTCATCCGTCCGGTGGCGTCCGCCCACGATGTCCTCTTCGGTGTCGATGTCCTGAAGCCAGCGGTCACTTTATCGGGAGGTAAACCGCAATATTCACGGAACTGTACTGGGAACACTTACTACGGCAAAACAGCCCTTTTGGTGCGACTATTACTCTTCGTGTCGCCAGGGGGACTCATGGTGTGCACGGTCGCACGGCGTCCGGGCGGGGGCACGGACCGTCGCGACCGGCTGCGAGCCCGGCGGCCTCTGCGGAGATGGGGCGCCGGTCCGGCGGCTTCGGAGGCGGCGGGGTGGGGCTGCGACGGCCCTGGCGGTCTCGGTGGTCGGCGGTGGCCGGGTGAGGCTGTGGCGGTCTCGGTGGTGGCCTCAGTGGCAGCAGGAATGCCCGCGCCAGGTCCGCAGGCCCTCCCGCACGGCCACCACGGCCAGGCACACGGCCATCAGCGGGTCCGCCCACCACCAGCCGGCGCCGTTCAGCACGAGCCCGGCCAGCACGCCCGCGGCGAGCAGCCCGCACATCAGGTTCTGGGTGCCCTCGCCCGCGGTGGCCGTCGAGTGCAGCCGCGCGCCGAGCCGTCGCTTCGCCGTACCCAGCAGCGGCATGCTCACCAGGCTGACCGCCGTCACCGCGATCCCGAGCACGCTGGGCTCCGCCCGGTGTCCCGCGTCCAGGTCGTGCGCCACGTGCACCAGGAGGTAGGGGGCGAGCAGCCAGAAACTGACCGCCACGGCCTTGCGCGCCCGGTCCTCGGCATCCGCCGAGTGCATCCGGGACCCGGTGAACCGCCAGACCACGATGAGGCTGGCGAGCGCCTCCACCATGGACCAGACCCCCCAGCCGATCAGCGCGACCGAGTGGGCCCGCAGGCCCGCGGCGATGCCGAGCGCGCTCTCGGCGCCCAGCCAGGCGAGGGTGACCAGTGAGAGCGTGCGCGCCCGGCGGGCGTCGCGCAGCCAGGCGCCGTCACGCGCCGGCCGTACCGGGCCCGTCGCGGTCCGCTCCGCCCTCTGCTCGGCCACGGGTCGTCCTGCCTTTCCTCGGTGACGGAGGATCCGTCCGTCACGGAACGCTACCTCATGCTCACTCTCCATCCCGGCTCCGCGGAGCGGGACCCGACCCGTAGGATTTTGGAACGATCCGCTCGACTCCGGGGGAGACCCGTGCCGTTCACGCCCAGCCACGTCGCCGCCGTGCTGCCGTTCGTCTCCTCGGAGCGGATCCGCAGAGTGCTCGACCCGTGGGCCCTGGCGCTGGGCGCGATGGTCCCCGATCTGCCGATCTTCCTGCCGTTTCTGCCGGACTACATGATCTGGCATTCCGTCGCGGGCGTCCTCACCCTCGACCTCCTGGCGGTCCTGCTGCTCCTGGCGCTCTTCCACGGTTTCCTGCGCGACCCGCTGACCGCCCTCCTGCCGCCCTCCCTGGCCGGCCGCGCCGCCGCGCTGGCCCCCGGCCGGTACGGCGTGCGGCACCTCCCCGCGGTGGTCGCCGGAGGCGTGGCCGGAGCCTTCACCCACCTGTTCTGGGACTCCTTCACCCACTCCTACAGCTCCGCGATCTGGGGCTGGACCTGGCTGGACGTGCGGATCGCGGGACTGGTCCCCGTCTTCCGCGTCCTGCAGTACGGCTCCACGGCCGCGGGCCTGGCCGCCGTGCTCTGGTGGGCCTGGCGAGGCCTCTCCCGGATGGAGCCCCGGCCGCTCCCCGGGCGCCTGGCGCTCTCCCGCCGGGCGCGTCACGGCGTCCTGGGCGCCACCGCCGCCGCCACCGCGCTGGGCGGGGCGGCCTGGCCGCTGCTCTTCCCCCCGTACGGCTGGGCGGAGACGGGCACCCGGGTGGGGGCCGGCGTGGTGGTCGGCTGCTGCGTGCTGCTGCTCGGCTACGCGGCGGTGTGGCGGCTCTCCGCCGGTCGGCGCCGCCCCGAGGCGCCCGCCCCGGTCCGGCCGGCTCAGGTCCCACCGGTTCAGGCCCGGCCGGCTCAGGCCGAGACCTCCCGGGAGACCTGACCGCGGGCCGTGGCAGGATTCGAAGGTGCACGACGCCCCTGATCCCCGCCTGGCCGACTTCGCCGATCTGCGCGACGTCGAGCTCCGCAAGAGCCTGGAGGCCGAGCACGGCCTGTTCATCGCGGAGGGGGAGAAGGTCATCCGCCGCGCCGTGGCCGCCGGTTACCCGGTGCGCTCGGTCCTGCTGACCCGCCGCTGGGTCGAGTCCCTCGCCGACGTCCTCGACGGCCTCGGCGACCGGGTCCACGTGGTGGACGACGACGTGATGGAGAAGATCACAGGTTTCCCCGTACACCGGGGCGCGCTCGCCTCCATGGAGCGGCGGGTCCTGCCCTCCGTGGCGGAGATCCTCGCCGGGCCGCCTCGCGGGGGCGGCGGGACCGCCGACGCGGAGACGGCCCGCGCGCAGGCCGCGG
>NZ_CDRNDK010000431.1:0-5209 GCF_977012225.1 Planomonospora algeriensis
GGCCCGGCCCAGGGAGCGCACGCGCCCGCAGCGGGTGGGTCGCGACCGGGTGACGGCTCCGGCGAGCATTTGTGACGATCCCCCGGCGCGGCGGTCGGCCGGCGCTCCGCCGGGGGTTCGA
This sequence comes from Planomonospora algeriensis, assembly GCF_977012225.1. NCBI lineage: Bacteria > Bacillati > Actinomycetota > Actinomycetes > Streptosporangiales > Streptosporangiaceae > Planomonospora > Planomonospora algeriensis. Next base: position 122 of record NZ_CDRNDK010000431.1, read on the forward strand.
CGGCGCGCGGCTCGGGGGTGAGGTCCAGCAGCGCGGCCAGCGTCTCCGCGCCCGACACCCCGTCGATGGCGCAGTGGTGGACCTTGATGTACAGCGCGGCCCGGCCGCCGGTCAGGCCCTGGATCAGGTGCATCTCCCAGAGCGGGCGGCGGCGGTCCAGATGCCGCTCGTGGAGCCGGGCGACCGCCTCGGCGAGCTGGGCGTCGTCGCCCGGCATCGGCAGGGTCGTCTCGTGCACGTGGTGGGAGACGTCGAAGGCGGGGTCCTCCGTCCAGTACGGATGGTCGAGGCCGAACGGCACGCTCACCAGGCGCAGCCTGAGGGCCGGGGCCAGGTGCAGCCGGTCGCGCAGCAGCGCGATCAGGGCCTCGCGGGTGATCCTGCCTTCGGGGGTGCGGCTCGGATCCAGCACGGCCACCCCCGCGACATGGGCGGCGGTGGTCGCCGACTCGGCGTGCAGGAACTGCGCGTCGAGCGGGGTCAACTGGCGCATCGGCTGGGCCTCTCGGCGGAGAGAATGGGAACGGACCGTTGGAACGGACTCTGTCATCATCACCCCGGTTCGTTTCGTCTGCGTTTCCGTGGAGCAACCGGAGGAGTCTTTCAGATGAAATCCGCAATAGCGAACGCCGATTTCGGTAACGTGTCCTGCCTGATCAACGCATGCGCAGGTCATGCGGGCGCGGTGGCCGATTTTCCCGTTGGGGTCATGTTTCCGTTCCGCTGGCGATTCCGCTAGACGTTTATGACCCGCACCGGACAGCGCACAACCGCGTTAAAGAGATATCCCAATTCATTGTAAGGGCTTTCCATGGGCTGGGTCGCACCGGTGGCGTCGGTCGCGCGGGCGAGCAGCGTGTACGGACCGCTCGCCGGAGGGTTCCAGGTGACGTGCCAGCGGGTCCAGGCGCGGGCGACGTGCGCGCCGCGCAGCAGGGCGGGCCGCCAGGCGGCGCCGCCGTCGACGCTCACCTCGACCGAGGTGATCCGGCCACGACCGGACCAGGAGCGGCCGTGCAGCACGTGCGGGCGCCCGGCGGGCAGGACGGCCTCCCAGGGCAGCTCGAAGACGCTCTTGACGTCGCAGGCGGTCAGCGGGGGACCGCCCTCCGGCGGGTGGTCGCCGCCGAGCATGCGGTAGAACTCCGTCGTCCACGGCGAGGACAGCGGCTCGGCGGAGACCTCGATGTCGCCCACCCACTTGACCGAGGCCAGCCCGATCCACGACGGCACGACCAGCCGGACCGGGTGCCCGTGGTCGGGCGGGAGCGGCTCGCCGTTCATCTCGTAGGCCAGGATGACGTCGTCGAGGGCCTTGGCGACCGGGATCGGCCGGCGCACGCGGCCGTGGTCGACGCCGTCGGCCACGTAGCGGGGATCGAGGCCGCGCGGCATCACGTCGACGGCGTCGGGGGTGATCCCGGCGAGCTCCAGCACCGCGGCCAGCGGCACCCCGCGCCAGCGGGCCACTCCGGCGGCGCCGAGCCGCCACGGGGTGCCGGAGACCTCCTGGTGCTGCTGGTCGGTGAAGAACCGCCGGCCGTTGCCCGCGCACTCGATCAGCACGTCCCGGGTGACGGAGGGCAGGGCGAGCAGCTCCCGGTAGCCGAAACCCCTCGGGGCGCGCAGGCCCGAGCCGTGCAGCTCCAGCCGCCAGGCCGCCGCGTCGATCACCGGGGTGCGGGTGTGGTTGCGCACGAAGAACCGATCGGTCGGCACGTGGTATCCGGCGCCGCGCATGGCCTCCCAGCGCATCTCGGCGCAGGAGCCGTGCACGTCGAACAGCTCGGGAGGCAGCGGCTTGACGATGGGTCCGGCGGTGGGTTCGACGACGGCCTCGTCCGGCATGCGGCACCATCCCCTCATTGCAGTCATTACCTACTAGGAAACCATGCAATCTCGCGGGGGGCGCGGTTTCGCGGACTCTCAGTGGCTTCTCGGTGACCTCCCTGCGCCTCCCGGCGGCTTCCCTGTGACCCTGACGGTTTCCCGGTGACCCGGCGGCTCCCCGGCGGTTTCCCGGGACCCCGGCGGCTTCCTGGCGGTCCCGCCGGCTCCTCAGCGGCCCAGGAAGGCCAGCAGCCGCTCCAGCGGCCAGGCGTTGACCACCTCCTCCGGGGTCAGCCAGGCGCGCTGGGCGATGCCGACGCCGAAGCGCTGGCCCGCCAGGTGGGGCACCGCGTGGGCGTCGCTGTCGATGGAGAAGACCACGCCGTGGTGGCGTGCCAGCCGTACCAGGTCGTCGGGCAGGTCGGAGCGGTCGGGCATGGAGTCGATCTCCATCGCGGTGCCGGTGCGGGCGGCGGCGCGGAAGACCTCGTCCCAGTCGGCGTCCACCGGCTCCCGCCGGCCGATCAGCCGGGTCGTGGGATGGCCGATGACGTGGACGTGCGGGTTCTCGCACGCGGTGACCAGCCGGCGGGTCATCTCCTCGCGGGACTGCCCGAAATGGGAGTGCACGCTCGCCACGCACACGTCGAAGCCCGCCAGGATCTCGGCCGGCCAGTCGACCGAGCCGTCCGGGGCGATGTTGAGCTCGGTACCGTGCAGGAGCCGCATGTCCGGATATCTACCCTGAAGTCGCTTGATCTGTTCGCGCTGCTCCAGTGCCTTCTCCAGCGTCATCCGGTGCATGGCCAGGTCCGGGGCATGGTCGGTGATCGCGTAGTAGGAGTGGCCGCGCGCCGCGGCGGCCGCCACCATGTCCTCCAGCGAGGCGATGCCGTCGGTCAGGTCAGTGTGGGTGTGCAGGTCGCCCCGGAGATCCTCCAGCGTCACCAGCCGGGGCAGCCCGCCCTCCAGCGCGGCGGCGACCTCCCCGCCGTCCTCGCGCAGCGCGGGCGGGATCCACTCCATGCCGAGCGCCCGGTAGACGTCCTCCTCCTCGGCCGCCGCGATCACCCGGTCGCCGTCGAAGAGGCCGTACTCCGAGAGCTTCCAGCCCTTCTTCACGGCGATCTCCCGCAGGCGCACGTTGTGCGCCTGCGACCCCGTGAAGTACAGCAGGCCGGCGCCCCACGACTCGGCCGGGATCAGCCGCAGGTCCACCTGCACGCCCTGGTGGGTGCGGATCGAGGTCTTCTTCCCTCCCGAGGCGATGACCTCCGCGACGTACGGCCTGGCCTTGAAGTCGTCCATGAGCGACTCCGGCGCGACGGCCAGCACGTCGACGTCGCCGGCGGTGTCGCGCATCCGGCGCAGCGACCCGGCGTGGGCGATGCGCTCGGCCCCGCCCCGCAGCGAGGCGACGACCCGCTCGGCCAGCTCCATCGCCACCCCGACGTGCACCCGCGCGCTGGTCCGCGCCAGCTGCTCGACGCCCCGCAGGAGGTTCTCCTCGGTCTTGGGGCCGAAGCCCTTCACCCCCTTGAGCCGGCCCGCCCTGATCGCCTCGGCGAGCGCCTCGGGGGAGTCGACGCCGAGCTCCTGGTAGAGGAAGACCGCCTTCTTCGGCCCGAGCGAGGGCACCCGGGTCAGCCTGCGCACCCCCTCGGGGACCCGGCCGCGCAGCTCGTCGAGCTGCCGGAAGCCGCCCCGCTCGAGGTACTCCTCGACCTTCTTGGCGATCGCCTCGCCCACGCCCGGCACGCTCCGCACGGCCGCGGAGGCGATGTCCTCGGGGAAGCCCGCGATGGCCTTGGCGGCCTTCTGGTAGCTGCGGACCCGGAACGCGTCACCGCCCGTCATCGCGAACAGCTCGGCGTACTCCTCCAGGGCGGCGGCCACATCGTCATTCGCTCGTGTCACGCGCCCACCCTAGGAGATCACCCCGACGATTCCGGGCCCGCGGCGGCACCGGGCGCGACGGGCGGCAGGGACCGCACCGACGGGGTGGGCGGGACGGACGCCCCGGCCTCGGCGGGTACGGCGGAAACTCCGGGTACGGCGGGTGCGGCGGATGGGGCGGATGGGGCGGATGGCAGGAGCCGCGCCAGCGGGGCGGGCAGCCACCAGTTGCCCCGCCCCAGCAGCCGCATCAGCGCCGGGACCATGACCAGGCGGACCAGGACCGCGTCGATGGTGATCGCCGCGGCGACGGCGAAGCCGAGCTGCCGGACCTCCTGCCGGTGGCCGGCGATCAGCCCGCCGAAGGTGACGACCATGACCGCGGCGGCCAGGGTCACGGTCCGCGCGCTGTGCCGCAGCCCCAGCGCGACCGCCTCGGTGTCACCGGCGCCGGCGCGGCGGTACTCGGCGATGCGGTGGACCACGAACACCTCGTAGTCCATCGACAGGCCGAACACCAGCGTGAGGAGGGCCACCGGCAGCACCGCGGAGACCGTCCCCGCTCCGGACGGCCCCTGGAACACCCAGACCGTCAGCCCGAAGGCCGCCGCGACGGTCAGCAGGTTCAGCAGCACGGCCTTGAGCGGCAGCAGCAGGCTGCGGAAGGCCGCCAGCAGGAACAGCAGCGAGCCGGACAGCACCAGGGCCGCCACCTGCCAGAGCCGGTCGGTGCTCGCGGCGCCGAGGTCGGCCGTCATCGCGGCGGGCCCGCCGACCAGCACCGGCTGCCGGGCGGGCAGCAGGCCCAGGTCCGGCGCCCGCGCGATGCGCTCATTGAGCGCGGCCGCGCCGCCGGTCGGCGCCTGGTCGCTCAGCACCATGACGGCGGTCAGGTCGCGGCCGTTGTCGGCGGGCACGGCCAGCGCCACGCGCGGATCGGCGCGCAGCGCGGCCACCAGCGCGGTGGTGTCCACCGGGGCCGCCCGGCGCGTGAGGCAGCAGCACCGCCGTCAGCCCCGCCACCCCGTCGGCCTCCATCCGCGCCAAGCCGCGTCCGGCGTCCGTGCCGGCGACGGACGCCCGGTCGACGTCCATGCCCAACCGGAGACCGGACAGCGGGGCGGCGGCCAGCAGCAGGAGCGCGGTCGCGCCCGCCAGGTAGGGCCACGGATGACGCATCAGATGCCGGGCCCAGCGCGCCCATCCGCCCCCTCCGCACTCCCGGCGCCCACCGCGCCGGGGCAGGGCGCCGAATCCCAGGAAGCGGTCGCACCCGGCCAGCAGGGCCGGCAGCAGCGTCAGCGCCGCGGCCGGCGCCACCACCGCCGCCACCCCGGCGGGCAGGGCCAGCGAGCGGACCAG
>NZ_CDRNDK010000432.1:0-5204 GCF_977012225.1 Planomonospora algeriensis
GCGGGGCCGGGAGCGCCCGCGGGGCCTGGGGGGAGAGGGCTCGGCCGGAGGGGTGGGCCGGGCGGATCTGGTCGCCGGCCGTGCGCGCCGAGTGCCTGGTCACGCGGGACGCGGCCGGGCTGTTCGACCAGACCTCGTTCGCCAAGCTGGAGGTCTCCGGTCCCGGCGCGCTGGAACGGCTCCAGCGGGCCTGCGCCGGTGAGCTGGACCGGCCCGTCGGCTCGGTCGTCTACACCCAGCTGCTCAACGCCCGCGGCGGCGTCGAGGCCGACCTGACCGTCACCCGCCTGGCCGCCGACCGCTTCCGGCTGGTCACCGGGACCGCCTTCGGCGTGCACGACGCCGCCTGGCTGCGCGGGCACGGCCTGGAGGTGCGCGACGTCACCTCGGCCTACGCCTGCTACTGCCTGTGGGGCCCGCGCGCGGCGGCCGTCCTCGGCGCGCTCTCCCCCGACGACCTGGCCTTCGGCTACCTGCGGGCCCGGGAGATCAGCGTGGGGAACGTCCCGGTGCTGGCCCAGCGGGTCACGTTCGTCGGCGAGTTCGGCTGGGAGCTGTACTGCCCGTCGGAGTACGGCCTCACGCTCTGGGACGCGCTCATGCGGGCCGGCGCGCCGTACGGCCTGCGCCCCGGCGGGTACCGGGCGATCGACTCGATGCGCCTGGAGAAGGGGTACCGGGTCTGGGGTCTGGACATCACCCCGGAGACCACCCCGCTGGAGGCGGGCCTGGGCTTCGCGGTCGCCCGGGACAAGGACTTCCTCGGCCGCGAGGCCCTGCTGCGGGACGCCGGACCCGCGCGGCGGCTGCGCTGCCTGGTCCTCGACGACCCCCGGCGGGTCTGCCTGGGCGGGGAGCCGGTCCGGATCGGCGGCGAGCCGGCCTCCCGCGTGACGAGCGGCGGGTACGGCCACCGGGTGGACCGCTCGATCGCCTACGCCTACCTGCCCGCCGCCCTGGCCCCGGGGGACCGGGTCCAGGTGGGTGTCACCGGGACCTGGGTGGACGCCTCCGTGGTCGCCGAGCCGCTCTACGACCCCGCCTCCGAGCGGGTCAGGCGGCTGCCGGACTGACCGGGAGGCGGACTCCGCCTCTCCGGCCGCCTCCCTGGCCGCCTGTCGCGGTCTTCTCGTGGTGATCCGCCTCGGAACCGGAGGGTATGACCGCATGTGCTATTTTTTGGCCATGCGGTCAAAAAATGATCCGGTCGGTCAGGAAGGGCGATCCTTCATCGAGACGGCCCGGCGGGCGCAGATCGTCGCCTGCGCGATCGAGGTGATCGCCGAGGTGGGTTACGCGCAGGCGTCGCTGGCGCTGATCGCCAAGCGGGCCGGGATCAGCAAGGGCGTGATCTCCTACCACTTCAAGGGCAAGGACGAACTGATCCAGCAGGTGGTCGACGAGGCGTTCACCCTCGGCGACGCCTTCACCCGTCCGCGGGTCGAGGCCCAGACCACCGCCGCGGCCATGCTCGGCGCCTACATCGAGTCGACCGTCGAGTTCTACCGGACCCACCGGGCTCACATGATCGCTCTGTCGGACATCTGGTCGGCCTTCCGCCACACCGACGGCAGGCCGAGGCTCGACATGGGCGCCAACGAGCCGGAGGTGTCGTCCGTCGAGGAGATCCTGCGGTTCGGGCAGCTCACGGGGGAGTTCCGGGAGTTCTCCACCCGGGTGATGGCCGTCACGGTCAAGCAGGCGGTCGACGGCGTGTTCATCCAGTTGGCGACTCATCCCGATCTCGACTTCGACGCCTACGCGCGCGAACTCATCACGACCTTCGACATCGCCACCAGGAAGGAACGATGATGTCCTCCGAGCCCGCCTCCCGGCCCGGTTCCGAGCCCGGCTTCCAGCCCGGTTCCGAGCCCGGCTTCCGGCACGTCTCCCCGCGGGATCCGTCCGCGGGCCGGTCCCCGCGGGATCCGTCCGCGGGCCGGGAAGCGCCGTCCGGCCTCCGTCCCCCGCGCAACCCGGTGGACGCCCGTGCCGTCGGCTGGTGGACCGGCCAGGCGCTGGTGCTGGTCGCCCCACCCGTGCTGGTCCTGGTCCTGCTCGGTCTGCTGATCCCGCCCGCCCGGTTCTGGCTCCTCCTCCCGGCCCTGATCGTCGCGGTGCCCGGCCTGGTCTACGCGCTGGTGATGCCCCGGGTGCGCTATCGCGTGCACCGCTGGGAGGTCACGGACGACGCGGTCTACACCGCCTCCGGGTGGATCTGGCACAAGTGGCGGGTCGCTCCGATGTCCCGGATCCAGACCGTGGACACGCTCAGGGGCCCGATCCAGCAGATCTTCGGTCTGGCCGGGGTGACCGTGACCACCGCCTCGGCCGCCGGGGCCGTCAAGATCAACGGGATCGACCGGGCCCTCGCCGCCGACCTCGTCGAGCGTCTCACCGCCCGCACCCAGGTCGTTCCGGAGGACGCCACGTGAGCCGGGACGAGTACGCCGGGACGGCCGGGGACGCCGTGGCCGTCGACGGCGCCGAGATCACGGAGCGCGCCGGGAGCGCCGGGAGCACGGAGGCGCGCCGGGAGCGCCGCCGCGGAGAATGCCGGGGCGGGGGCGGGGTGGTCGCGGCTCGACCCGCGGCTGCTCCGGTTCACCCTGGCCCGGTCGCTCGGGCCCGCGGCGCCCGTCGCGGTGACGCTGCCGTTCGCCCGTGACGGGCTCGGCCTCCAGGCCGCCATCACGCTCGGTGTGATCCTCGTGGTCTTCGCCGTGATCGCGGTGGCCGGCCTCATCCGCTACGCGACCACCCGGTACCGGGTCACCGCCGAGCGGGTGGAACTCCGCTCCGGGCTCGTCTTCCGGAGGCACCACTCGGTCCCGCGCGACCGGGTGCGCAGCGTCGACCTCACGGCCGACCCGCTCCGGCGGTTCTTCGGCCTGGTCACCGTCAGGATCGGCACGGGCCGGACCGACGACGAGAAGGGCCTCGTCCTCGATGGGGTCTCCCGCACCGGCGCCCGCCTGCTGCGGGTGGAACTGCTGGGCCGTACGGCTCCGGCGGACGGGGTCATCACGGAGCTGCGCCCGGCCTGGATCGGTTACGCCCTGCTGAGCAGCTGGTCGCTGCTGATCGGCCTGGCCCCGTTCGGGGTGTTCTTCCGGGTGCTGGACGCCTTCGGGATCAACCCGGCCGAGGTCGGCTTCCTCGGTGACCTCTGGAGCCGCGTCACCGAGACCGACCCGGTCGTGGTCGTGGCCGTCGCGGTCGCGATCGTGCTCTCCATCGGTCTGTCGGGTGCCCTGCTGCTGTACGTGGAGGCGTGGTGGAACTTCCGCCTGACCCGCGAGCCCGACCGCGCGTTCTCGGTACGACGCGGCCTGCTGACCACGCGGTCCATGACGCTGGAGGAGCGCCGGCTGTACGGGGTCGAGCTGGCCGAGCCGCTGCCGCTGCGCTGGGGCGGCGGGGCAAGGCTGAAGGCCGTGGCCACCGGTCTCGGCGAGGACGAGTCGGTCGTCCTGCTGCCGCCCGCCCCGCGCGCGGAGGCGCACCGGGTCGCCGGGGCGGTGCTCTCCGCGGAGGCGTCCGCGCAGACGCCTCCGGAGACGACGCCCGGGGGGAAGCCGGGGGCGGTGTCGCCCACCCTGGCGCCCCTGGCCGCCCATCCCCGTGCCGCGCTCCGCCGCAGGGTCGTCCGGGCGCTCTGGCCGCCGGTGGTCGTCTCCGCGGTCCTGGGTGGTCTCGCCGCCTGGCTGAGCTGGGTCCCCGGCCTCCTGTGGCTGGCCGGTCCCGTCCTGCTCCCGGTCACCCTGCTCCTGGCCCTGGACGCCTACCGGAACCTGGGTCACGGCCTCGACGGGCCCTACCTCGTCACGCGGTACGGCACCGCCCGGCGCAGGACCGTGGCGCTGCGCCGTACCGCGGTCATCGGCTGGACGGTCAGCCGGTCGCCCTTCCAGCGCCGGTCGGGCCTGGTCACCCTGGCGGCGACGACGGCGGCGGGCTCGGGCTCGTACAAGGTGAGGGACGTCTCCGTCGCGGAGGGCCTGGCCTTCGCCGAGGAGTCGGTCCCCGGTCTGCTGGCGCCGTTCGTCCGCTGAGACCCCGATCGAGACCCCGATCACCTGAGGGCGGGGTCCGGGCGCGCCCCGCGGTGATCCGGGGCGCGCCACGTGTGCAGGGGACGCGCTCCCGGAATCCGTCCGGCTTATACCCCCCATGGGTTGTGAGGCGCGGAGCGGTGTGGCATTCTGGAATGACAAGATACCCATAGGGGGTATGTGTGGAGGAGGGGTGATGAACAGCGCAACCAAAGTGGGCGCGTACGTGCTCGGCCTGGCGGCGGTGTTCGGAGGGGCGCTGGGCGTCGGCAGGGCGGTCGGGCCGGTGGGGGAGACGAAGGCCGCGGCCTCTCACGGCGTCGCGGCCCCCGGCGGGGAGACCTCCCACGGAGGGGATCACGCCTCCGCGGGACCGGTGAAGGGCGACGGGACCGGGGGAGGCGCCGAGGTGCCGGGCGGGCTCCAGGTGTCGGCGGGCGGATACACGCTGGTGCCGAGGGCGGACGTGGTCGAACCGGGCGAGAAGACGGACTTCCGCTTCTCGGTGACCGGCCCCGACGGCCGCCCGGTGACCCGGTTCACCCCGCAGCACGAGAAGGAGCTGCACTTCATCGTGGTCCGCCGGGACCTGACCGGCTTCCAGCACCTGCACCCGGTCCGGGCGGCCGACGGCACCTGGTCGGTCCCGCTGACCCTGCCCGAGCCAGGGGAGTACCGCGCGTTCGCCGACTTCGCCCCCGCGGGAGCGGAGGGCATGACGCTCGGCATGGACCTGTCGGCCCCCGGCGACTACCGGCCCGAGTCCCTCGGCGCACCCGTGCGCACCGCGACCGTGGACGGCTACACGGTCACCCTCGCCGGTGACCTGGTCGCCGGCCGGTCGAGCGCCCTGACGCTCTCGGTGAGCAGGGGCGGCGAGCCCGTCACCGACCTGGAGCCCTACCTCGGCGCCTACGGCCACCTCGTCGCGCTGCGCGACGGCGACCTGGCCTACCTGCACGTCCACCCGGGAGGCGAGCCCGGCGACGGGAAGACCGCGGCCGGGCCGGGCATCACCTTCCACGCCGAGGTGCCCAGCGCGGGGGCCTACCGCCTGTTCCTGGACTTCAAGCACGGCGGCGAGGTCCGGACCGCCGAGTTCACCGCGGTCACCGTGGGCGCGCCCGCGGTGACCGGGGACGGACGCCG
>NZ_CDRNDK010000433.1:0-5196 GCF_977012225.1 Planomonospora algeriensis
GGGGCGGGAGGCCGGGGACGGGGCGGGGGAGGCCGCCGCGGGCCCGCTGGACGGCGTCAGGGTGGCGGTGCTGAACTTCCGGGAGCCGCGGCAGTCGGTGGCGGGCGGCGCGGAGGAGTACGCCTGGCAGGTCAGCCGCCACCTGGTCGCCCAGGGCGCGACGGTGCACTTCGCCACCAGCCGGGAGCCCGGCCAGGCCGGGAGCGAGCAGCTCGACGGCATCACGCTGCACCGGATGGGCAACCGCTACCTGGTCTACCTGCTCGTCCCGCTCTGGCTGCTGCTGCGCCGCCGCTCCTTCGACGTCGTCATCGACTCGATGAACGGCATCCCGTTCTTCTCACCCCTCGTCGTGCGCCGCCGCACCTCGGTCATCTGCCTGGTGCACCACGTCCACGACCGGCAGTTCTACGCGTTCTTCCCCGCCTGGCTGGCCAGGATCGGCTGCTTCATCGAGGGGCCGGTGGCCCGCCTGCTCTACCGCCGCCGGATGACGGTCACCGTCTCGGAGTCCTCCCGGGACGACCTGCGCACCCGGCTGCGCTGGACGGCCCCGATCCAGGTCGTGCCCAACGGAGGTCCGGCGGTCCGGCCCGTCACGCGGCTGGCCGTGCCGGGGGACCCGGCCGTGGTCTACCTGGGCCGGCTGGTCGGCCACAAGCGCGTCGAGCGCGTGATCGGCCTCGCCGCCGAGCTCGGGCGGAGCCGTCCCGGCCTGCACGTGCACGTCGTCGGGCGGGGGCCGGAGTCCGGCGCACTGGCCGCGTTCGCCGCCGAGAAGGGCGTCGCCGACCGCGTTCACCTGCACGGCTTCCTCTCCGAGGCGGACAAGAACGCCGTGCTGAGCTCGGCCCTGCTGAACGTGACGGCCTCGGAGTTCGAGGGCTGGGGCCTGACGGTGATCGAGGCGGCGGCCTTCGGCGTGCCCACGGTCGCCTACGACGTGGCGGGACTGCGCGACTCGGTCCGCGACGGGGTGACCGGCTGGCTGGTCCGGGACGGGGAGACGCTGGCCGCGGCGGTCGAGCGGGCGATCGGCGAGCTGTCCGATCCGGCGCGGCGGGCGGAGATCCAGCAGGCGTGCCGGGCCTGGGCGGGGGAGTTCACCTGGGGGCGGACCGGCGCTACGATAACCAGACTTATCGCCACAGATCTCTCCGTGTCCGACCGCCGACGCCGGTCCGCAGGTGCGGCCGGCGTGCTGGCCGCGACCTCCGACCTCCGTCTCGCCGTGGGTGAGACCGATCCCACTTGAGTCCCACGGTGACCTCCCGATGACCCCTGACAGCACGGACACCGCTCCTGCCCGGCTGCGGCACCGGCTGCGGCTCCTCGCGGGCTGCCTGCTGCTCGCGGCCGTCGCCTTCAACACCTCGCCCGGCCGGATCATCTCCGAGACCAAGCTCGACATGGCGCTCAACCCGCTGGGCTTCCTGTCGAGGGCGGTGCACCTGTGGGACGGAGCGTTCTTCGGCCACCTGCAGAACCAGGCCCACGGCTACTTCTTCCCGATGGGGCCTTTCTACGCCCTGTTCGAGGCACTGGACATGCCGCCGTGGAACATCCAGCGCCTGTGGATGACCGCGGTGCTGTGCGCGGCCTTCCTCGGCGTGGAGCGGCTGGCGCGCGCGATGGGGACCGGCACGCCCGCGACCCGGATCCTGGCCGGCCTCGCCTACGCGCTGGCGCCGCACGCCGTCACGCTGATCGGGATCAACTCCTCCGAGTTCCAGCCGAGCGCGGTGCTGCCGTGGATCCTGCTGCCGTTGGTGCGCGCCGCCCGCGAGGACGTGAGCCCGCGCCGCGCGGCGGCCCTGTCGGCGCTGGCGTTCCTGTTCGCCGGCGGGATCAACGCGGTGGCCGAACTCGCCGTGCTGGTGGTCCCGCTGCTGTACCTGCTCACCCGCCGGAAGGGGCCGCGCAAGCGGAGACTGCTGGCCTGGTGGCTCGCGTGCGTCGGCGCGGTGTCGATGTGGTGGCTGGTCCCGCTGCTCGTGATGGGGCAGTACATCTTCTCCTTCCTGCCCTTCATCGAGACGGCGTCCGCGACCACCAGCGTCACCTCGCTGCTCAACATCCTGCGCGGCACCTCCGGCTGGATCTCGTTCCTGGCGGTGGACGGCGACGCCTGGCTGCCCGCCGCGTTCGAGCAGGCCGCCACGCCCTGGCTGATCGCGGCGACCGCGCTCGCCGCCGGGCTCGGCGTCGCCGGAATCGCCGCCCGGGGCACTCCGGAGCGGTCCTTCCTCGCCGTCACCGCGCTGGCGGGGATCGTGATCCTCTCCTTCGGGCACGCGGACGCGCTGGTCCACCCCTGGACCGAGGAGGTGCGGGCGCTGCTGGACGGCCCGCTGGCGCCCTTCCGCAACCTGCACAAGTTCGACGCCCTGGTACGGCTCCCGCTCGCCCTCGGCCTGGCCGCGCTCCCGGCGGCCCTCCCCGTCCGGCTGCGCGACCCCGCCCTCCTCTTCGCCTCGGGAACGCTCGCCCTGACCGTCGCGCCCGTCGCCTTCGCGGGCGTCACCCCCGCCGGGGCGTTCAGCGAGGTCCCCGCCTACTGGCGGGACGCCGCCGCCTGGCTCAACAAGCACACCGGGGACGGGATGGTGCTCGCCGCACCCGGCTCGCGGCGGGGCGAGTACGTGTGGGGGCGCCCGATGGACGAGCCCGTGCAGTCGCTGCTGACCGTGCGCTGGGCCACCCACACCAACGTGCCCTGGGGGTCGCCCGGCCTGGCCCGGCTGCTCCAGGCGGTCGACGAGCGTTTCGCCACCGGCAAGGGCTCGCCCGGACTCACCTCCGCGCTGCGCCGGATCGGCGTCACCTACCTGCTCGTCCGCAACGACCTCGCCCGGGAGACGCTGGGTACCGCCTGGCCCGCACGGGTCCACGAGACCATCGCCGAGTCCGGCGGCCTGGAACGGGTCGCCGCCTTCGGGCCGGAGATCGGGAACACCTCCGCCACCACCGCCTCCGGCTGGTTCGACCAGCCGTATCCCGCCCTGGAGGTCTACGCGGTCCCCGACCCGGCGCCCCGGGCCGCCACCGTGCCCCGCCAGGGCGCCTCCGGGTGACCGGGGCGCCGGAGGCCGCGCTCGCCCTGGCGGAGGAAGGACTGCTCACCGACGACCGGGCCCTGCTGCTGGGCGACGAGCCGGGGGCGGGCGCCGTGCCGCCGGGTGACACGGTGACGACCGACACGCTGCGCCGCCGCGAGATCGTCTTCGGCGACGTGCGCCGGATCGGCACGGCCACGCTCACCGAGGAGCAACCCCTGCGGCGGAAGACGGTCCCCGACCTGACGGACCCGGCATGGCGGAGCGCCACCGCGTCGGCCGGGTACTCCGGCATCGAGGACGTGCTCGCCTCCTCCGCGGAGTCGGACGTCACCGCCGTGGGAGAACGGCGCGATCCGGGACGCCAGCCGTACGCGGCGATCGACGGCGACCTCCGGACGAGCTGGCGTTCCGACGGATGGGGCGGCGCGGTCGGGCAGTGGCTGGAGGTGCGCCTCGTCGAGAGCATGGAGATACCGCGGATCACGGTGGCGTTCGAGCAGTCGGTCGGGCCGCCGGTGGCGGAGATCGCCCTGGAGACGGCCGCCGGGACGCGCCGGGTGCCGGTGCTCCAGACGGCCGGTCCCCAGTCCGTCGCACCGCCGGCCGGCCGGAGCTCCTGGTTGAGGATCCGGGTGACCCGGCTGGCACACGACCCGAAGACCACCTTCGGCAACCGGGTCGGGATCACCGAGGTGACCGTCCCCGGGGTGAGGGCGAGCCGCAGGATCGTGGTCCCGCCGGAGCTCCTGGATGAGGATCCGGGCGCGGTCCTGCTCACCCGGCAGGGCGGCGCGCGGCCTGCATGCGGGGTTCCAGCACGTGGACCTGCTCGCCGCATCTGGAGATCCTGGGCGAGGACGGCTTCGGGTTCGACCGCGGGTTCACCGTCCGGACGGGCGGGTCGCGGGTCGTCACCGGGCGGACCGTGCTGACCGACCCCGTCGCGGCCCGGCGGCTCACCGACCTGCCCGGCGTCTTCCCCAAGGTGACCGCCTCCTCCACGGTCACCGACCACCCGGCGGTGCTCGGCCGCTCGGCCATGGACGGCGACCTGAGCACCCTCTGGTACGCCCACGGCGCCGACCGCGAGCCCGCCCTGACCGTCGAACTCGGCAAGGAGACGACGGTCTCGCGGCTCCGGGTGCTCCTGCCGGACTCCTATCTGGGACGGCCACCGGTCAAGGTGACCGTGCAGGCAGGAGGGCGGACGGTGCAGGGCTGGATCGACTCCGACGACCTGGTCACCTTCGCCCCGCTGCGCACGGACCGGCTGGTGATCCGGTTCTCTGCCTCCGCCGCGCGGCCGATCGAGGTGGCGGAGATCGCCGTCCCCGGGGTCGCGCCCCTGGGGTCGCTGGAGTCCTTGCCCCTCCGCCTGCCCTGTGGCGGCGGTCCGTCGCTCACCGTGAACGGCAACCCGGTGGCCACCGAGATCGTGGAGGGCACCCTGGGCGACGTGCTGAACGGCCGTCCGCTGGGCTACCGCTCCTGTGAGCCGGTCGAACTGGCGGCCGGACCGGCACGGGTGTCCGCCACCCCCGTCGACGCGTTCCGGATCGAGTCGATGCTCCTGCGCCCGTCCGCCGCCGGACCGGAGAAGGCCGCCGGGACGGACGCGACCCCGGTCAGCACCGAGATCTGGGGACCGGCGGAGCGGCGCGTGCGCGTCTCCGCCGCCGAGCCCTCCTATCTGGTGGTCAACGAGAACTTCAACCGGGGATGGCAGGCGCACCTGGACGGCGAGCCGCTCACCCCGGTCCGGCTGGACGGCTGGCGGCAGGCCTGGGAGGTGCCCGCCGGAGGGGGAATCGTGACCATGCGGTACGGACCTGACACGGTCTACCGGGCGACGCTGTTCGGCGGGCTGGCCCTGGTGCTCCTGGTGGTCGCGGCGGCCTGCGTGCCCGCTCGCCGTACCGCGCGGCACCCGGCGGGTACGGGCCCGCCGCGATCCGCGCGGCCTGGATCCGGCCGCTCGCCCCGCTCGTGGGGCTGTGGACCGGCGGCTTGGCCGGAGCCGTCATCGTGTGCGCGGCGCTGGTCCTGTACACCTGGCTGGGGACGGTGGCCGAGGCCCGGCACGCGCGTGGCGGACCGCTGCCCGCTCTGGCGGACGCGGTGACGGCGCCGTGGGCCG
>NZ_CDRNDK010000434.1:0-5188 GCF_977012225.1 Planomonospora algeriensis
CGGGGCTCGGGCGCGGCCGCCGCCGCCCCGCCGGCCGGCGGTCGGGACGGGTGGCCTCGGCCGTGCCGTACAGCGCCAGCAGCGCCACCAGCACCAGGACCAGGAGACCGAACCGGTTCTCGATCAGGGACTTCACCGGGCCGCCAGCTCCCTCTCCGTCTCGGGCACGTCCTGCGGGAGCTCTTCCTCGCTCCGCGAACCGGGTGCGGCCAGGACCGCCACCACGCAGACCAGCAGCGCCTGCACCCAGAGCCAGCGGGCGTGCCAGGGGTCGCCCGGCGGGACCGGCGGCGTCCCGACCGGCTGGGTCAGCCGCCACACGCCGAGTTCCCGGGACAGGCTCATCCTGGCCAGCGCGGGCTGGGAGTCCAGGGCGCGGCTGATCTCCGGGCTCACCGGGCTGGCCACCACCACGAACCGCACGCCGTGCGCGGCCAGCACCCGGGCGTCGTCGCCGCCCCTGCCGGAGACCAGCCCGGCCGCGGCGACGCTCACCAGGTCGCGCGGCCCCTGGGGCGAGGGGATGTCGGACTCGCCGATCAGCGGCATGCGGCCGCGCAGCACCGTGAAGGTCAGGGCGCCGTCGCGGGAGCGCAGCAGCAGGGTCCGCTCGCCGCCGCCGGAGTTCGCCGCGACCAGCGCGGGCACCGCGTCGCGCGCGTTCCCGCTGATCGGGCCGGGGGTGCCCCGCACGACCCACATGCCCGCCGCGAGCAGCGGGGTGGAGAACGCGACCGCCACGACCAGCAGCGCGGCGATCCGCCGCAGCCCTCCGGCGGCGCGGAACTCGGTGACCCGGCCCGCGGTGAGGGCCGCCACCACGAGCATGCCCAGGGCGGCGAAGGCCAGCGGCACCCCCGGCCAGGCCGGGGCCTCGGTGTCGCCGCCCGGCGAGGTGACGGTGATCCGGCCCGCCAGCACCCCCACCAGCACACCGAAGAGGGCCACGCCCCAGCCGATCGCGATGACCATCCGGTTGCGGCGCATGAGCAGCGCCGCCAGGCACGCGGCGATGAGGCCGGCGGTCACCCAGAACGGCGGCATCCCCGGGCCGCCGGGGCTGAGCAGGAGCAGGGACTCGGCGGGCAGCGCGGGATCGACCAGCTCGGGCCGGTGCAGCCCGGCCTCCAGCAGGAACCGGCCGGGGTCGGCGACCAGCTGGACCAGCCAGGGCAGCAGCAGCACGACCGGGACCGCGAACGCGATCGCCACCGAGACGCCGACGCCCCGCCGCGGGAAGGCCAGCGCGGCCAGCGCCCCCAGCAGCAGCGTGAGCGGGTAGACGACCGGCGCGAAGGCCGTGCCGACCGCGAGCAGGAGCCCGAGCGCCCAGGCGGCGCGGCGGGCCCGGCGGCCCTCGCCGGAGAGCACCGTGGTGGCCAGCGCCGCGTAGACGGGCAGCAGGACGAAGACCACGGCGGTGCCGAGCCGTCCGGCGGCGACCGCGCCGGTGGCCACGGGCAGCAGCGCGTAGGAGGAGGCCAGCCAGACGCGGGTCCACCGGCCGGCGATGATCCTGCGGGTCGCCGCGTAGGCGGAGAGCCCGGCCAGCGGGACGCAGCCGAGCAGCAGCACGGAGACCGCCAGCCAGGTCTTGCCGAGCAGCACCGACGAGAGCGCGGCCAGCACCGCGACGTAGGGCGGGGCCCAGGCGTCGCTGCCCAGCCCCGTCGGGTGGTACCCCTCGGTGTACAGCCGCCACAGGTCGGCGGCCCCGCCGGTCACCGGCACGAGCGCGCCGCCGCCCAGCCGGACGCCGCCGACCAGGCCCCGCTCGGCGACCAGGGTGACCGCGAGCAGGGCCGTGAAGAGCAGCACGCCCGGGTTGCCGAAGACCCGGCGGGTCGCCCCCGCGTCGTCGGTGAGCAGCTCCTCGCCGTCCTCCTGCGCCCGGACGACGGCGTGGTGCCGTCCGGCGGACTCCACCGGCCCGCCGGACAGGTAGTTCTGGACCCGGTCCACCAGCCGCCGGTAGCCCGCGCCCGGCGGGGTGAGCAGGCGCTTGACCGCGTTGTAGCGCTGCTTCCTGCCCTTGGCGCGGGCACGGCGCGCCCGGAGCAGGCGCCAGGGGTGGGCGAGCACCGAGCCGAACGCCACGACCTCGTCCAGCGCGTTGGCGGGCTGCTTGGCCAGCAGGAACATCAGGGCCCGGAAGAGCGATCCGGCCAGGTTGCGCAGCAGTGCCCGCAGCAGCGGCCCCGCCGGCAGGTTCGCCAGGACGACGAAGAGAGCGTTGCGGCGGTCCAGCCGCCGGGGGTGGGCTCCGCTGACCGTGATGCGGCGGCGCCGCCGGGAGGCCGCCTCGGCGTGCCAGGCGACCGCGCGGGTGACGTTCTGCACCCGGTGGCCCGCGTTCCTGACCCGCCAGCACAGGTCAAGGTCGTCACGGAAGATCCGTAGGAAGGGGTCGAGCCCGCCCACCTCGTCCCAGACGTCGCGGCGGATGAGCATCCCGGCGGTGGAGACCGAGAGCACGTCCCGGACGCCGTCGTACTGCCCCTGGTCGAACTCCCTGGCCTCCAGGCCGGTGTCCCTGCGGCCCGTCCGGTCGACCGTGACCCCGACCTCCAGCAGCAGCCGCCGGTCCAGCCAGTCGCGGAGCTTGGGGCCGAGCACCCCCGCCTTCGGGTCGGCGTCGGCGGCCCGGAGCAGGTGCTCCAGCGCCCGGGCGTCCGGCGCGCAGTCGTCGTGCAGCAGCCAGATCCACTCGTTCCCCCCGGCGGGCTCCAGCCGCTTCAGCACCTCGGCGACGGCCTCGCCGAAGCCGGTGGAACGCGGCAGGGTCAGCACCGCGTTCGATCCGAGGGTCCGGGTCAGCAGGTCGGCGCCGCCGTCGCGGCTGCCGTTGTCCGCCGCGACGACCCGGTCGACCGGCCGGGTCTGCCGGAGCAGCGCCTCCAGGGTCTCCCCCAGCCAGCGGGCTCCGTCGTGGGACACGACGATCGCGGTGACGGTGTGGTGCGTGCGGGGGGAGTCGGTGATGGACATGCGTCCCGTGGTCCAGGAGTGGGTGATCGGCGGCGACCACGATACGGCACCTTATGTCCGTATATACCGTCGGCACGAAAAAAGGCCACGCGGCTGTCAGCCGCGTGACCTCATCGAGATATCGTCGAGCGCCCCGGAGGGCGCCGTAGATTTCTTCAACGCGTCGGACGTCGTCCCCTCAGACGGCCTGACGCTTCATCCGGCGACGCTCCCGCTCGGAAAGCCCGCCCCAGATGCCGAACCGTTCGTCGTGCTCGAGTGCGTACTCCAGACACTCCGCACGCACCTCACAGGAACGGCACACCTTCTTGGCCTCCCGAGTCGATCCCCCCTTCTCCGGGAAGAACGCCTCCGGGTCGGTCTGCGCGCACAGCGCGCGTTCCTGCCAACCAAGCTGCTCTTCAGCGCCGCCGTCCTGTGCGATGACCAGGTCGGCCACTGCACACCTCCTTGCCGCCCGCAATGGAGCCCCCTATGAACGCCTCCCCCTTACCCACCCGGAGGGAGACGTAACAACACGCCTGTAATTACACGCGTGCGGCTGGTGTGGCGTCAAGCGGCATGCCGCTATCCGGGGAAAGACCCGCTCTCCCCGGCTCTGAGGCGTGTGCCTGCGACGATGGCAATTGCCCCCGGCGATCGTGAAGATCGCCTTGGGCCTTCAGTGCTCTCGACGGTCGGAACCGTACCAGGACATGTTCGGCTCCTGACCAGGTCCCGTCCTCTCCCTGTCGAGGTTTTCCTCTCCCGTTGCCTGACCCGGCCGCTCCGGCGTGTAGATCGCGGTGGGATCGATGGGCTGGGAGTCCCAGCCCCGGCCCGCCGTACCGGCCTGGCCTCCCGGACCGGGGGCGTTGAGCGGGTCGTTCCGGTAGGCGGCCGGGTCGAACCTCAGCGTCGCCTCCGCGGGAGCGGCGTCCCAGGGCTGGCCCTGGCCCGCCTGCTGACCGGCCTGCGGGTGACCCTGCTGACCGGCCTGCGGGTGACCCTGCGGCGCCTGCGGGTGCCCGAACGGATCGTCGTACCCGCCGCCCGGCGAGGAGGTGTACTCCGGCACGCGCAGCTGCGGCTCGGTCCCCGAGGACTGCTGGTAGCTCTCCGCCTGCTGGTAGGCCTGGGCGATCTGCTGGGAGCGGGGGTCGGCCGGATCCGGGTACGGCAGGCCCGGGTCGCTCTGCCGGGCGAACTCCGCCCCGGAGTAGCCGGTGAGCGGCTGGCCGTAGTTGTCCGGCGGCTGCGGGAAGGAGGACCCCTGCGGCTGCGCGTCGAAGGACAGGCGCGGCTGGCTGTCGGCCGGCGTGTACGGCGCGGGCTGCGACGCGGGGAACGGATCCTGCGACAGCGGGTGTGACTGCGGCTGAGCGTAGGACTGCGGCTCGCCCTGCGGCTGAGCGTAGGACTGCGGCTCCGCCTGCTGCCCGTAACCGGACAGCAGGGGGTCCGTCGGCTGCGGCACGTAGTTCGACGGCGAGGAGTCGCCGTACCCCTGGGAGACGCCCTGCGGCTGGGCGTGGCCCTGTTCCCGGGCGGACGACTCGTAGCCCTGGAACTGCGCGGGGGTCTCGTAGCCCGGGGACGTGGGCGGCGCGGGCGGGAACGGCTCGGCGGGCGCGGCGTACGCCTGGGCGGGCGGCTCGTAGGAACCAGCCGGAGGCTCGTACGGCGCCGGCGCCTGGGGCTTGACGTCCGCCGCGACGTACGGGCTCGGGGTGTAGGCCTGCGGCTCCGCGTGCTGGACGGGGAGCTGGTCGTAACCGGGGGACGGGGCGCCGTAAGGCTGGTTCTCCGGAGCGGCGCCGTACGGGCTCTCCGGAGCGGAGCCATAGGACTGGTTCTCGGCGGACGCGCCGTACGGGTTCTCCGGAGCGCCGTAGGGCTGGTTCTCCTGGGCGGCGCCGTAGGGCTGGTTCTCGGCGGGCGCCGCGTGGGAGCCCTCCTGCGGCACGTACCCGCTCTCCGGCTGCCGGCTGTACTGGTCGGAAGGGGCGGGCGGGAGCGCGGGGGGACCCGCCGGGCTGTACTGCGCCTGCGGAGCCGGGGCCTGGGCCTCGGCGAAGCCGTTCCCCTGGACGGGCGCCTCGGCGAAGCCGTTCCCCTGGATCGGCGCCTCGGGGAAGGCGTGGCCCTGGGCGGGAGCCTGGTTCGCGGGCGCCTCGGCGAAGCCGTTCCCCTGGATCGGCGCCTCGGGTGGGCGTGGCCC